>JAQURW010000055.1 GCA_028715425.1 Candidatus Omnitrophota bacterium | reverse complement strand
CCGTATTCTCGATAAAAAGGACCCTGTTGCCGCTCCGGGCAAGACGGGTCATGATCTCCTGGTGCCCCTGCCAGATAAAATCCCAGTCGATACTCGAAATGCAGATAATATCTTCGTTCCTGATCATAGGGCACGCCTGTTCCGCGCCAGGACATAATAGACGATGCCGAGGTCATACGCCTTCAGCATCTCGTCCAGGTAATAAAAAAACCTGTGGACGATGTTGATCTTCCTGACAAGCATTTGAGAGCACGCATTGAATTCACGGATGCCTTCGACTGCCAGTTTCTTATTCCCGCTGAAAAGGTTTGCATAGATATGGAAAAGGATCGATCCGATACAGTACATCTCCCGTATCTCAAAACCGTATTTTTCCAAACGCAGCGTGAGGTCGCGCCGGTCATACCGCCGCACGTGCCCGACGCTTTTATCGAATTTCGAATAGAGCCTTTGGTGGGCCGGCACCGTAACCACAAGCCACTTGGCGATGTGAGACAGGGTCTCGATGCGTTTTTCGTCGTCAGGGATGTGCTCAAGCACGTTAAGCGCAAAGACGATATCGAAATGCCTGTTGAGCCCGGTTATATCCTCGACCCTGGCCTCGACATGGGGCGCCGTTATCTTCCCCCGCGCAATCTCGACCGCCTCAGGCGATATGTCGACACCGATGATCGGGATGTTATACCCCTCAAAAAAACGGAGAAAATCGCCGTCGCCGCAACCGACCTCGCAGGCATCCTTGATCTCGTGCCGTAACCGTTCGATCAACCGGTCCATAAGTACGAACGCCGTGTATTCGACCGGCGTCACGTTCTTTATCTTTGCGTTCAATGTCGCGTCGAGCTTATTGAGCGCCGATGCCGCCATTATGACTTCCTCCTCAAAACCCGCAAAAAGCCCAAACCGCCCTGAAACCAGTATGACAGTTCGCCGAGGCTTTCCATTTTACGTAACATCCTTATCATGTACAGGGGATTAAAATAAAAACCCGCTATGATATCCTTCTGCAATTTTACCAGGCCCTTTGGCGTATAATGCTCCGTCCTCCAGGCCGGCTCCTTCCCGAACAAGGTAAAGGAATCCCATTGTTTATCCTGAAAGATCAGCCCCCGTTCGCTCATTATACGGTAGATCTCGGTGCCCGGATACGGCACGATGATCGAGGCCATGATGATATCCGGCGCGAGCCCCGCCAGGAGCTTTTTGGTCATCCTGACATCCTCCGCCGTCTCATCGGGGTGCGCGCCGACGATAATATCGGCCTCGATAAGCTTTATACCGGCCTCGCGCGACCACCGGAATGCGTCCCGGATCTGTTCTATAGTAACATTTTTTTTGATAAGCTTCAATACCCTCGGGCTTCCGGATTCGACCCCGAAGGTGATCCCTTTACAGCCTGACCGCGCCATGGCGGATAATATTTTTTTCGAAAGCGGCCAGACACGCGCATTACAGTTCCAGCTGACCTTATGCCGGGAAAACCCTTCGCATATCTCATACAGCCTGTCCTCGTTAAGGGTAAAGGTATCGTCAGAAATGACAAAATGGTTCACCCCGAACCGGGATACGCATTCATCGATCTCTTTAAGGACATAGGACGCGCTCCTGAACCTGACGCCCTTTCCCATGACGACATCGGACGCGCAAAAAGCGCAGCGGTTCGGACACCCGCGGGCGGTCATGATCTCCGTGATCTTAAGGAAGCTCCTCGAAAAACCCCGATGGGACTGGCCGGTATAAAGTTTCCAGTTTAAAAGCTCGCGCAGAGGAAACGGCAGTTTATCGAGGTCGCGGATCGGCATCCGGGGCCCCGTCGTTACGACTGCGCCGTTTTTCCTGAACCATATGCCGGGCACATCGTCTAACCTGCCGGACTGCCGGGCCTGACGCGCCAGTTCCACAAGCACCTCTTCGCCTTCGCCCACAGCGCCGATATCGAAATCCCGGAATTCCTCCATGGTCGCTTCGGGTAGGGCCGAGACGTGCGGCCCTCCGACCACGGTCTGAGCCCCGGGGAGGTGTTTCTTGACGAGCCGGGCGATAGCGCCGCCGCTCGTGATCGTCGGCGTATAACAGCTTATACCGACCAGAAGCGGCGAAAATTCCTTAAGCCGCGCGGCAAATGCCTGCTCATCCATGGGCTCGACGTCGAAATCCCATATCCTGACCTCGCAATCGTTCGCGGCAAGATTAGCCGCGATACTGGCAATATTGAGGGGGAACTGTGTCGCGATGAAGTTCATGCCCTTGGTAACGCTCGGCGGCCTGATCAGGAGGACCTTACTTTTCATACCGTTTTTTCCAGTCGTTGATCTTTATCGTCATAAGTTCCCGTAAGGTCAGAAAAGGCACCGAGAAAAGATTGACCTTTGACCCGCGGCCATGGGCCCATATGACAGGCACTTCCTTGATGCGGTATTTTCTTTTCTGCGCGATGTATAACAATTCGACGTCAAAACCCCATCCTTCCAGGACCTGTGTCGAAAAGATATCTTTCGCCACATCGCGCCGGTAACACTTGAATCCGCAGTTGGTATCCGTCACGCTTTTCAAAAACCACGCCCGTATTATCATATAAAAAACTATCCCCATCGACCGCCGGTACCAGGGCTGGGGGATCTTGATATTCGATTCCTTTAACCACCGCGAGCCGATGATAATATCATAATCGCCCAGATGTTCCTCAAAGTCGTTAAACGCGCCGAGCGGCGTCGCCATATCCGCATCCATAAAAAGTATATAATCCCCGCCGGCGGACAACATCCCGCGGCGGAGGGTATACCCCTTCCCCATATTTTTCTCGTTCGCCAGGATAAGAACGTCGTTCCTGCCCCGGGTCATCTCGCGGATAATATCAAGCGTGTTATCGGCGCTGCCGTCATTGACGAAGACGTATTCCATCTGATAAGGTTTCTGCGAAAAGAAGCGGTCCAGCCGCGAAAATGTCGTCCGTATCTTTTTCGCCTCGTTATAGGCGGGGATGACCACCGAAAGCCGTTTCATCATATGATCCTTTCGCGTTCGCACCAGGCGATCATACGCCGAAAGCCGTCCCTGACCTTTATCGCGGGCGTAAAGTTTAACGCGCGCTCGAGTTTTTCCGTTATATACAGGTGATCGTTATTGAAAAAACTCACGCGGTGAGGTGTCAATAAACGCATCGCCTCGGTCTTTATCACGTCGGGCACAGCCGACAGCGCCAGCGACGCGCAATAGACCGGCAAAAACGGCACTGTCCGTACCGGCGGTTTTCCCAAGAGCGACGCCAGCGTATTAAAAACTTCTTTGAGAGACAATATCTCGGGCCCGGCAACGTTATAGATCCCGCCGGCCTGCGCGTCCGCCTTACAAAAGAGCCCCACGGCCTTCGCGAGATCGGCCACGTTCAGGAGATGTATCTTTGCCGTACCCGGGCCCGGCAGGACCATCGTCCCCCGCCTGATCGATCGCATGGTCGACGGCCATCCGTAATACATGCCTTCCCCGTACAGTTGGGAAGGCCTGAGGATGACATAGGGCAGGGCCTCCTTCCCGGCATGATCGAGGACGGCCTTTTCAGCCTCTTTTTTTGACCATTCGTACAGCGACAGATCGGTTCCGTGCGGGCTGTCCTCGGCCGCGCCGTTTTTACCGGTTGCTCCGTATACGCCGACCGACGACATATGGATAAATCTTTTCAGGGCCTTCCTGTCGCACCCCCTGACCACATGCTCTGTCCCGCGGACATTGATATCAAAAAACTTCTTCCTACCTGCGCGGTCAAAATTGCTCATCAGGGCCGCGCAATGGATAACGATATCCTGGTGTTTGAGGGAATCCTTCATGGTCCCGGCGTCCGTTATATCGCCGATGCATACCCTGACACCGTACGGCCGCAAGTCGCCGACCTGTTCCGGGTGCCGCGTAAGGACCGATATCGTATACGCCCCTTCCCCGGCCAAAAGGCGGACGATGTGCCTGCCGACAAACCCGAACCCTCCCGTAACAAAAACATTCTGTTTCATGTCTTCAGTAGATCCCTCCACACGGTGCGTGTCAGCCGCAGCATCCACGCCGGCCGGTAATAATACGATATAAAGGCCTTTTCCTTGAGACGGAGTATCGCATCGGCCGAAAGATTTTTATGCCTGAACACGGGCGTATAGCAATCAAACCGCTCCCAGTCATTCTCCGTGATATCGCCTTTTATCCGATCGTAGAATTCCGTTCCGGGAAAAGGAGTAAAAATAAAATATTGGGCAACATGTGTATTCAAGACCTGCGAATAACGCATCGTCTTTAGTATGCTCTCTTCGGTATCGTCGGGCATCCCAAAAAGGTAAAAGGCAGTGACGCGTATCCCCAAGGTATCGCACCATTGTATGATCTCTTCCTGATGGGTTATAGCGTCGGGTTTGCGCGAAGCGCTTTTTATGATATCGATATCCGCGGATTCGACGCCGATATTGATCACCCGGAGGCCCGCATCGAACATTGTTTTGACCAGTTCCTTATCCAGCCGGTCGGTCCGCGTTTCACATGCCCAGGTAAGCGACAGGCCGCTTTGTAAAAGCTTACCGCAAAACTCCGCCACCCACTCCCGTTTCATGGTAAATACAGGATCCCTGAAGAGAAACGACTTCATCCCAAAACGGCCCGCAAGGTGCCGTATCTCGTTCATAACATTTTCAACCGAGCGCTGCCGCCATGACCTGTATGCGGAAAGATACGGGCAATAATTGCACGTAAAGGGGCATCCGCGGCTGGCGATGACCGGAAAAAAAGGTCTTTCTTTAAGCGCCGGGAAATACGAAAAATGTTTCCAGGGAAATATCGACCAGTCAGGGAACGGGAGCGTATCCAGGTCAAGGACGGCGTTACTCTCGACCAGGCCTCGCGGGACAGTTCCGCTAACCGCGATCCCGGCCAGCGCCTCTTCAGGCTCCCCTTTGATAATAAAATCAGCGCTATCGGCAAACGCCGAAGGTACCGCTCCGGCAAAAGGGCCTGTAAATCCGACGCGCATGCCCATCGCCCGGAACCGGCGGGCCTTTTCGATATCGGACTTGAAATCGACCAGCGATGAATGGATAAGGACCATGTCGCTGCCGGCGACATCGTTTTCGCTATAGACGACCTCATGGCCGCGGTTACGCAATATCGCGGCGGCATAACCGAACGACAGTATCGGCAGGTGTTAGCCTGTTTTTTTAACCTGATTGATCAGCCGCGCGGGCCATGACCGGCCTGCGTTGAACGACCAGCCGTAACCGCCCATAAAATCCTTATTGATACAGGGCTTATGCCGTGAAGCGTTATTGAACAGTGCTATGCGCATGTAATCTCTCCCGAAAAACCATCACGAGCCCCGCTACGCCGCCGGCAACCGTCATCGACGAGAATATCATATGCGCCGCGACGGACCGCGCCAGAAAAAAAGGTGATTCCCTGCGCCTGACCAGCAAAAAGAACCCTCTATTCACATAGAGGTACACACAAAAGACCGCGAGCCATATCATGAGAACGTAGCTATTGAAACATAAGGGCAGCATGCCGAGCGACAGGCAGCCCAGTATCCTGCCGACAGCCACGCTTCCGGACATGCAATGATTATCGAGCGGCCGTTCTTTCATATAATGTTTATAAATGGTCACCCATTTCATCGTCGAATAAAAATCCGTATAAAGGGCCTTCCCGAACGAATTTATCTTTACCCCCACAACCACATCAGGAAAATAGGCGATCCTGCATAACCTGGTAAGCTCATAACTGAACCTCACCCATTCTACGGTTGCGCCCCTGATGGCTTCGTCAAAACCGCCGCTTTTTAAAAAGGTTGCCTTGTCGACACCGCCGATGGCCGGGCTGAAGACCGTGGAATGATCTTCGTTCGGCAGCCAGGAATTGAACATGATGGTCTTATACCGGGGGAAGAACCCTTTATTCACCGGCTCAAAATCGAATCGGCCGACAAAGGCCTTGTGTCCGGACCGGAGGAAATCCCTGCCGACGTTCTGCAGCGTGTCCTTCAGGAAAACAATGTCTGAATCGACGAACATAAGCCGGTCATAGCGGGCGATCCGCGCGCCGTGATTCCGCGCGACCGCGGCGCCTTTATTCGCCGGCATCCGCTCATAACGCGCAAAGCCGAACGCTTCGACGACGCCTTTCATCGCGTCGTCCGTCGACCCGTCGTCGACGATTATCGCCTCGTACGGAAAATCGACGTCCCCGTACCTGGCTATCGACTCAAGAAGAGCCTTGACCTCGCCGGTATTGTTGTACGCAGGGGCAATGATCGAGAGCATGATCCTCCTAATAACTCATCCTGAACACACGCAGGAAAACGTTCATCGATTCTTTCTGCCTGCCGGTGACCAGATACCATGCCATGGCAAGGATCGAAACCGGGTGCCGCACAAAAAGTTTTATCATATCGCCCAGAAAACGCGGATTCGTCAGGTAACTGACGATGGTCGATTTGTTATACGCGAGAGCCCTGTTATAAACCTGCCGCAGATACTCAGGCGAGGCGCCGGTCTTCATAATAAAATGATCTGTGCTCTGCCAGTCGATCGCCTCTTTTTCATCAAGCCAGCCCCGTTCCCTGGCAGTCGCGTAGAGCTCGGTCCCGGGATAGGGCGTGATAAAGAACGGCGCCACAAAATTAGGGCTTATCTCGTCCAGGAGGGCAAAGGTCTCGTTGATATCTTTTTCCTCCTCAAAAGGCACCCCGATAAGCATCGTGCCCAGGACACGCAATCCGTGCGCCTTGGCTATCCTGAACGCCCGTCTGGTATCATCGGGCGTAATATCTTTTTTAAGATACGTAAGCGTCTTCACGGACCCGGACTCGACGCCGAAATCCACCTGGACGCATCCTGCCTGTTTCATCGCCCTGGCCATGCCCTCGGTAAAACTGTCCACGCGCATCTGACAGGCCCACGGCAGGCCGATCTTTCTGGCGATGACCCCGTTACAGAACTCTACAACACGCCTTTCCTTGAGGCTGAAATTGTCGTCAACGACCCAGAACCCTTCGATCCCGAACCTCTTTCTGAGATATTCGATCTCTCCGAGCAGGCGTTCGGTCTTGAACTCCCGCACGCGTTTTCCGTACATTGCATTGGTAGCGCAAAAGATACAGGATGCCGGGCATCCGCGCGCGGTCATGATCCAGGCATTCCTGAGCCAGAATCCCCGGATGGAATAACAGCGCCTTTTAAAACGGCTGTGCGCCAAAAGCGAATAATCGGTCGGCGGCAGCGTATTCAGGTCCGGTATAAGAGGCCTCATTTCCGTGAGGACGGTTTTCCCGTCTTTCCTGAAGGCTATGCCCGGGATCGCGCCGAGGTCCGTCAATTCGCCCGCATAGTGACGCATAAGGTCCAGAGCGGTCATCTCCCCCTCTCCCCGCACCGCAATATCAGCCCCCCACGACAGGACATGCTCGGGGTCTACGGTCGGGTGCATGCCTCCTACGACGACAGGAACCTTCCTCCGGTATTTTTCCTTGATCGACCTGACCATGTGCCGGACGACCGGCGCCTGCGGTGTCATACAGGTAAAGCCGATAAGGTCCGGGGCCTTTCGTTCCAGCTCCCTGAAAAAACAGGCCTCCCGTTCGCGGTCCTTGACGCCGAACGGCATCTCGACCAGCGTAACATCGTAACCTTTCGACATAAGCATCGACCCGATGGACAAGAGCCCGAACGGAGGATGCACCAGCTTTTCCGGATTTATCAATAATATTTTCAAGACGCGCCTTTCGCTAATTTCTTGAACATACCATACAGGCCGGCCGCGACGACGATATCCATGAACGGGATAAGGGGGCTTGAGTACCGGGGGCTCTGGCTGATATAAACGATACCGTGCAGTATTACGTAATAAATCACCACCAGTAAGACCAGTATCTTACCCGACGCCGGGATATTCGCCCTGAGGAAAAAAACCGCTCCCGCCGCAAAACATATCAGGACATAAAACTCAAGGCACGAGGCAAAGGGATTGGCAAGCCGCGAATTATTTATAAGGTACAAAGGATCGAAATAACCGAATGACGGCCAGAAAAAAATATTCCTGATCCTTTTCGGGATAATAGAGGCATACGAACGTATGACCTCTCCCGGCTTGCGGACCGCGAGCGCTACGGCGCCTGCCGGGTCTGTCATAGGGTCCTTCATCCCCAGCCGCACCAGCGGCGTATTGCTCGGGACAACGTCTTCGCCGTACGGCGACACGTACTGCCAGAGCGACCGCTCTGTCTGGTAGATCAGAACGAATTTACCGGTATTGTGATAATTGATATACGTTATCGGCGCAATAGGCAGAAGCACAAACACGCAAACCAGCGCCGCATCGCGGCCCCTCGACCAGATCGACCGGCAGGCCGTCCTCCCCCCTATCAGGATCCAGCACATGACGAGGGGAACCAGGCCGCACGCGACCTCCCGGATTATACTTGTCAGTCCGAATACGAGCCCTGCCGCACAGATAAAGAAAATGGCAAGCCCGTTTGAACGGGCTTCCTGATAATATTTCAGCATAAGTATCGCCAGGACCAAAAGCGGCATATAAAGGGCTTCGGTCCCGAGCGTTGTCTGAAGCTGGATAAATGCCGGGTTTATGGCGACACCGATCCCGGCCCACAAGGCGACGAACCGGCTCTTAGTCAGTTTATACGCAAGAAGCGCTATCATGACGCATACAAGAGCGCCCAGGACCGACTGTGCCGCGCCGGCGGCAAAATAACTGTGCCCAAAGACCTTATAAATAGCAGTGAGAAAAACCGCGTAGAACACCATCCAGACATGCGGCGATTCTCTAAGATAGATCCCCGGATCCCCGACACCGCGTACGCCCCAGATATCGTACGTATCGCCGTCATCGCTTGCCCGCGGATAATTAGGCCCTTCGATCGACAAGAGATTTCCCAGGAACAATAACTGGCCGCACAACGCCACCATAAAAATACCCGCAAGGATCACGGTCATGCTCATGCGCCGCCGGACGAACAGCATGCCCTGCGAAACGAACGTATCGACGGACCGCCGGTTGAACAGGTTAAGCAGTATAATGACGGCGGCAAGTCCCGCCAGGGCGAGGGCATGCAGACCGTGGCCGTGACGGCAATAAAAGACCATGCCATAGAGCGACAGATACGCGACCGGATAGAAAAATTCGTTTTTCTTTCTTATGATCTCGATCCCGGCAACAACAAGGATAGCGAAGACCATAAAGACATAAAATCCTATAAGGACCTCATAGACACGCGATAAAGGGGTCCCCTGCCATACCATCTTTTGTGTGGCCAGGAGCGGAAAGACAAGGCTCATCAAGACCCCTATGACTACTGCCCGGATAAGGCCGGCGCCCTGTTTCTCCCGCAGCGCGTATCGCCAGACCGCGAGGTATACCAGGACAAGTATCCACTGAAAAACAGGTATGGTTATGGTCCTGAAAATGAACGGATACCGGATAGTATCGAACAGTTTCGAGTGCGCCAGAAGGACAAAGGCTGCGAAAAATATGACCCCTGTCAGGGATCTCACACCGAACATATTTCGTATTGTTTTATCGATATTCATGATGGTTTGAGAGGGCGCCGGACGCTATACGCAATATAGTGCAATATATATCGGTTAGAAAGTATTGTCAAGCGTATATTATTATATTAACATTGATAGCTTTTTTCTTTCCTTTCCGCACAGGAAATGATACTATATTCCGATGATGCAGGCTACAACCATGCGGGAAAGATTGTTCGATGATTACCTGGCGGATACCGGTCATTCCCTTCCCCAAAAGAGGAATCTGGAAGGCTTTGAAATGATGTTCTTACGCTTGATGCCGTCTGATAAAAAGGCCCGGATACTGGATATCGGGTGCGGCTGCGGCCAGTTCCTCTACATGCTCCGCGAAAACGGTTACCGGAATATCAAGGGTATCGATATCGGCCATCTTCAGGTCGAGACTACCAAAAAACTCGGGATAGACGCCGAAAAAATAAACGACCTCAGGCACTATCTGGCTTCTTCAAAGGGCTGGGATGTCATCGTTATGAGCCAGGTCATAGAACATTTCCGGAAGGATGAGCTGTATCCCAATCTATTGGCAATCAAGGAAGCGCTTGCGGACGCCGGCAGGGTCATCATAGCCACACCCAACATGGCGCTGGTGTCCGGCCCGTTCCAGAGATACATCGATTTTACCCATGAGATCGGTTTTACCGAACGCTCACTCCATGAAGTCTTACGGGTCACGGGATTCCGTGACATTGCGGTTGCGGGCGACACGTTGTCATGGGCCTGGCGGCCGAAATATCTGGCATGGTGGCTCTTGAGGACGCTCTGGTTCAAGACCCTGGGGTTTATCTATCTTTTGGAACGCGGCTCAGAGCGGCCGAAAATAGTTTCGCGGCACCTGATCGCGGCGGCATTCCGCTAACGGAAGGACAATATTCATGCCCATAAAAAACAGGACCATATTCATAACCGGCGGCGCAGGGTTCATCGGGACATCCATCGTCGAACGGTTCATCGGCCATAACAGGATCGTTGTCTACGATACGCTCCAGCGGAACGCGCTCGGCAAAAGCGCCCACATCAGGCATAAAAACCTGACCCTGGTAAAAGGCAATGTCCTGGACGAAAAAAAACTCAAGCGTGCCATGCGCGGCGCCGATATCGTGCTCCATCTGGCGGCGATCGCCGGCATCGATACGGTTATAAAAAGCCCTACGTCGACGATGCAGACCAACATGATCGGCACTTATAACGTCCTCAAGGCCTGCGCGGAAATTCCCAAGCTCAAACGCTTTATCGATTTTTCGACCAGCGAGGTCTACGGTTCCTATGCCTACAAACTCGAGGAGCACGACGCGACCAATATGGGCGCCGTCGGAGAAGCGCGCTGGACATACGCCATCAGTAAGCTCGCCGGCGAACATCTCGCGCACGGCTATTACCGGGAATTCGGCCTGCCCGTCATCTCCATACGCCCCTTTAACATCTACGGCCCCCGGCAGGTCGGCGAAGGCGCCATCCATGTCTTTGTCACGCGCGCGCTGCGGAACGAGGATATTATGATCCACGGCGACGGGGACCAGATCCGCTCATGGTGCTATATAGACGATATCGTCCACGCGATACTCTTATGCATTAAGAGCGATAAAGCTGTCGGCGAGGTTTTCAATATCGGCAATCCCCGGGGGACGATAACGATCCTGAGCCTGGCGCAAAAGATCGTCGAACTGGCGGCATCGTCTTCGAGAATACTTTTCACGCCCAAAAACTACGTTGACGTCGAATTGCGCATCCCGGACATCGATAAGGCACGGCGACTGATCGGATACGCCCCGCTGGTCGATCTCAATGAAGGATTGAAACGCACCATTGACTGGTACCGGGCAACCATGCATAACCGTTAGCGCATAGAGCAACCTTATGATAGAACGCGTGCTTTTTCTGGGAAGTAAGCCCCTCGGCCTTTCCGCCTTAGAAGCCCTGTATCGCCTTCGGCCGCAAAAACTCTGCGCCGTCGTGACCATCGACGATACCGCCGATACCCGGGGCGTTTTACCCGCATTCAAGTCCTATGCGCAGAAGACAAACATCCCCCTCCATATCCTTTCGGCGGCCGGCCGGCTTGACGCGGTCCTGGACACGTACGCGCCGGACATGGTCATCGTTGTCGGCTGGTATTGGCGCATCGCGTGCGCCCAGATCAGGAGGGTACCGCACGGCATACTCGGCATACACGGATCATTGCTGCCGAAATACCGCGGATCCTCGCCTCTGGTGTGGGCCGTACTTAACGGCGAAACTCAAAGCGGCATATCGTTGTTTTATATCGAGGAAGGCATCGATACCGGCGATATCGTGGCACAAAAGGGTTTTGATATCGGCCCCGGGGAAAACATCGCCGATGTCCTCGCAAAAGCCGGTTCCCTTACCTTAGGCATCATCGAAGAATATTACCCGTTATTGCTTGCCGGCCGAGCTCCGCGGCGGCCGCAGGAGGCAGCCGAGGCATCGTACGTCACCAGGCGGACCCCCGAAGACGGCCATATAGACTGGTCACTAACTTCCCGCAGCATCCATAACGCCATACGCGCACAAACAAAACCGTATCCCGGCGCTTATGGCCTTACCGGCAGCGGAGAGCGGATATACCTGTGGCGCTCATCGCTTACCGAAGAACGCTCTACGGTTACGCCGGGAACCGTCCTGGCTCTACGCAAGAACGGCTTTCGGGTAGCCTGCGGCGACCGGCTTCTTGATATCACAGAAGCTTCGATAGCGCCGTCCCTTAAAAAAGGGGTCCTGTTGTTTTGACGGTACCGCATCTCCCGTACTATTCCTTTGACATTCTGTAAAGTTTGTGAAAAAATACATAGTTTAAACAATCTAACGACAGCGCCAGGATCCCTATGGAACCCACGATATCCGCGGTCATAATGGCCTACAATGAAGAGCAAAGCCTGGAAGGGACCTTCGCCGAACTTGCAACAGTTCTAAAAGAATTGAAAAGCCCTTACGAAATTGTTATAATAGATGACGGCAGCACGGACAAAACGGGGATATCGGCAGATCGCCTGGCGCATCATGATAACGTCAGGGTCATACATCATTACATAAATCAGCGATTGGGTGCGGTTTACCGTACAGGGTTCAAAGAGGCACGATGGGAGTATATCA
>JAQURW010000054.1 GCA_028715425.1 Candidatus Omnitrophota bacterium | reverse complement strand
CCCCATTTATCGTATCGGGGAATTCTGTCCGGTACGCATTCATAACCTGCGCCATCCTCTCGTACACAGCCTCTTTATCGCCGTAGAAACCATACGTTTCATAGCCTGTCCTCTCGTCGTCTTCAAGAAGCGTCCTGATCTTAGCCTGATCCCAGCTTAATCGCACATAGATACTCGCGAACCGGTCGCCCAGGGTTTCGTGTAGTTTCTTGAAAAAGCCCGCCAAGTCGGTATTCTTCCGGAGCAGGTAAAAGCCATTCGTGGTGATCGCAACGCGTATGGGCTTCCCCTGGCAAGCCTCGATAATACCCCAAAACGTGTCCCTGCCCTTATCGTCTAATGTGTCTTCTCCGTTCAATGCTATGGTATCGAAACCTAAAGCGAGAGCCTGATCGACGATCCTTTTTGCTGTTTCTAAAGCCATCGGCCGGTGTGCTTTTTTCCGGTGCACGAGCGACACGCAACGGCGTGTACAACACCAACGGCACCGGCCGCTGCACGATCCTTCGAGATTATTTTGGATAAAAAATGTCTTTTCGGGGATCAACGATTGCACCCTTTCCGCAGTCAACCGCTGCGGGTCGACGTCTCCGTCATACGTGACATGGTCGAGCTGGTAACCCCTATTGAGCATCGCACGTCTCTCGGAAGTTATTGCGGGCTTCGGTTGGGACGGCTCTTCCAGTATAGTCAATGCCGGCATTACTTTTGTCGCCGGCATGGGTTCTGTTACCGCGGGTTTTTCCTCGGCAGCGGTCGGTTCAGTTTCTTGTATCGCGCGTTGTTGCGCCCGGTAAGACGATACGAAATACCGGTAAGCGACCGCTCCGGCCATGACCGCAAAAACCAAAGCGACCGCCGCCGTTCCCCACAACGGCACCGCAATGCCTGTATGCATCGCGGCGCCGACGCCTGCCTCGGTCATAGCGGGAACCATGGGCGCCACCTCCGCACCCCTCAAACTACTTCCGACGGCAATAATAGCGATAAAAAGGCTCGGCAGTAAAAATATCCTCGAGCGCAACACACCAAGAACCTTCCCGCCGAGTCTGACCCCTCCGGTAAAGAAGCCCCTGAGAGCATCCATACGTGAGGAATAAACATGTGTCTTATATCCTTTCAACTTAAAATCGATATTCTCCAGATTTTCTTTTCCTCTATCGCTCTCCCGGTTGCCCTTAAGCCAATTTATGTCATACCATCGTATCGCCAGGGAAACCCTGTTAAAACTATCCACTATTTGTTCGAGCGACGTAAGATCGACGGCTTCGCCTTTTTTATTGTCATTCATTTTATATTTATACGGAAAACACTTTTCGACATCGAATGTTACCCGGTATTTGAACGGTATCAGGAGTTCCATAATCCACAGGAATATCTTCAAGAAAACCGGATACCGCACCTTACCGGGCATCATGGCCAATAATGCGCTGTCAGCAGTCTCAAAGGACACCCGCGGAGAGCCGGCAAGGATAAGGAAAAGCCTGGCCTGTTCGTCCTTGAGCGTTGTTACCTGGTCGGGATAAGGCGGCAATGAAGACTTAGTCGAAAAAGACGGATACTTTTGTGATTCAATTTTTTGCCACGGTGTTTCGCTCACGCCATAGTCTAACGGTTCATCATTTAAACCGAACATGTTTTCAAGATCATGTCGAGTTTGTTCTGCCCCCCAGGGTGTTTCTCCCAACCCGAAATCAAACGAAGGGGCTTCAGGCTCCATGTCTTCCGGAGTATCGTATACCGGGCGATTATCGCTCGGACCGTTCAACCATAACAGCATATTTTGATATTCACCTATCATCACCGACTGGTACATCGTATGCTGGTACAATTCATCTATATACCAATGCCCCTCGTAAGGCACAGGGACTTCCTGAAGGAATTTTCCGGTCAGCCGGTACCACGCTCCCAGCATCAGGAAATCGGCATACAAGCGGCTAAAGCGCCTGTTACATTCCCGCATCCTCTCATGGATCATGGTTATCAAATCTCTATGCGGGATATCATCAGGAGCCGTTTGTGCCCTGATGGCTTTAAAATGTTCCATGTCCTTGTCAAATATATCGACACGGAATGCCGAGAATGCGCTTCCGTCTTTTCGTACGCGGGTGGGGATTTTATATAATAAATACGGGGCAAGGATATAACGCGTTACGATATATACGAGCGCTACGGTGAGAACTACCATCGCCACACCCAGAGCAACGGTCACCCATGAAACACCTGCGCCCGGCACAGCCACGCTCGGCACAACGTTGTAGATGTTTGAGATATCGTATCCCGGCAACGGCATTTCTTTTGAAAAATCAATGCCTGCCCGCGCGGCGCCCTTGATCACATTAAGAAGAACAATACCAATTACACCAAGGCCCAGGAATTTCACAGACTCAGGGACTTGCGTCGGCTTTGTTACTGTCTTTTCGCCGATCCGCTGTGCCGGAATTTCTGAAGGTGCGACGGCAACCTCTGCCTCTACCGGCGCCGGCGTCACGCTCTTTCGGAATACCTGCCAGCCATCCAGTTCGGCGACGACGTAAGCGGTATCTTCTCCTTTTGGTTTGATACCGTACGATCCCCGGCTTGTCATCACATCCGGGGCATACTCTGCGCCCCGCGCCGCTTTTACCAGCTCGACCCATACCTTGAGCGCGTCCTCCCGTCCCTTACCGTTCACATCGTCCGCACCGTTACAAAAATGCGTATAGAGCGCCAGGGTCGAGGCGCTTGCCATGATAGTTTGCAGTATCGGCGGATCCTTGCCGGCTAACAGACTGAAGTAGGGACACTCGTACCCGCCTTCGCTTTTAAAATTCGGCATGATCGAGACATAGGCGATGTTGTTGTGTTTGAAGAGCGCCGTAAGGTTAGCGGTATGAAAGCCGCCGGTGACGAGGATGGCAATTTGTGGTTCGTTCATCGTGCCTCGCATATCGTAGTTCGTTCCCTTTAAAGAAAACGATCTACGACCTACGATATGCGACGCACGATCCGGTTGTTTATCAAACCTCATATTCCGCAAAAACGTCTCGTCGCGTTCAAATGATAGTTCAAAGAATTTTTCCATGTCTTCGCGATACTGATCTACCTCGACGATCCGATCATCCAAGGTTATCACCAGGCCATGGACCGGAGCCTCTTGATCGATGAATTTTTTAAAAGCGCTTATTTCGAATGATCCCTTATTCGCCTTATAATACTCATAATCCTCCCTCGTCAGCGTTATGCCGAAAAGGTTGCGCATAAGCGCAAGGTTCTTCGAAAAAGTGCTTAACATCCTCTGTCGGTCGTTAGTGAACATGGTATTTTGGATAGCCGTCTCGAGAGAAGCTATCTCGTCAACAATCCCGGATTTGTCGATCGCGCCGTAGACAGTGACGTACACGACATATTTTTTAAGCTCCGGGTACGCGGCAGGGCCGATCTTCGCCGAATCCGCCTTGTCTGCCAGATATCGATAGAAATCTTCCTGCGTTATCCTATCCGCTTTAAATTCAACCGTATTTTTCACCAGCTCTTCAAGTTCGACCGGCGCGAGGATGTTCTCGAGTATCTTTACCAGTTCATACCGTTCGGCATCCGCCTGTTTAAAGTCTACCCCTTCCTCCAGACGCAGGGTCTCCCTGAGCTTCCTGACGTTCGTATACGGCTCCAGGTCGACCGATTGCCGCGCCGCCATATCCAAAAGGGCCAGAAGATAATTCTTAAAATCCGTATCGCCCTTTTTATACTTCTCGAATATCGCGTCGAACTCGAGGAGTGCGGCGGTATAAAGGTATCTTTTCAGGTTTGCCAGACACTGATGGAGCGAGTCAAGGGCCTTATCGATCTCCTCTTTATGGGCGTTCATATCCCGGTAGACCGCCAGATTTTTGACGTACAGGCCGATATCCTCTATGCCCCAGAGATCGCATGAGCCCGGATCCTGAATGGCGTACTGTTCCGGACCGTTTACGATACCTTCCCGCACAAAATAATCTGAAACCGCGTACCGTTTCCCTGCCTCTCGTATCGACGTAAAAGGGGTAAGATCGTAATTCCCGTTGCCGCCTTCGAGATTGATTGTTGTCGCGCCGTACGTCTTCGTGCAATACTCGATGATCTCGGCGATCCTATGCTGGGCGGAATAATTGCAGTGCGCGTCCTGGATATGAATAACGAACCGCCGTCCGTCAGGCGGAAACGAGGAGTCTTTGACGCTTCCCAGATAAGGCGGCAACGAAAAGTCCCGGGGATCGTTTATCTGTGCGCTCTCTTGTTGCGGAGAGCGCACAGACGGCACAGCCCACGCGCATCCGGCAAAGGGCCCCATCCCGGCGTCGGAAAGCACAAAGGCCGCCAGGGTAACCATAGAAACTGCCCTGACTGTCATTTTAAAACTAACGCGGCACATAAAATTTCTCCGGTTTTCCAATTTACAAAGCCCTCATGACCTCGGTCTCCATAGCATGGTAGGCTATGATATCGGACCAATTAACAGGCCGTATCGTGATCCAAACCTTACCAGATAACGCAGTTATACCTTTTTGCCCGACCTCTGCCTTGAGCTCTTCCACGGTCTTATCCGCAATATCGTCGGATATTCCCGATATGGCTACCATGTCATGAAGCGCCTGATTTTCCGCCTTATCGATAAGGGACTCATCGGGTTTTTCGCGATCAGGTCTTGTCAGGTCAAGAAGGTTATAGATCGAAACGGCAGCCCCGAAACATCTCGCAACCGGTAGCGGACAAGCGCTCACGCCTTCATTTTTGGTTCCTTTTAGATATACGGTGAACGAGCCGTTCGCAAGCTCTTGATTCTCAAGAAAAGAAAAGGTAATAACCCTTCGTTTAGCGGCCTCACTGTCCCACGCCACTCCCCACGTAGAGGCCTGCTCTCTCATTTTTTCGAGAAGCTCTCTCTGTCCGGTTTCTGTGTCATCGAAAAAGTTAATGGTTATATTCCCGAGCTGATAAGTCATGACCTTTTTACCGGCTTCTTTGCGTGCCTGGATAAGCTGATTCAAGAATGCAGTCTTTTCTGCCAAGGTTACGCCCTCGATCTCCAGATTACCGGGCATGTTTATGGTCATACGGTCTCCGCCAAAAAGGTTCTTCCGCGCCCGCAACAGGGCCGCGCTTAAAAAATCAGTTAATTTTTTCTTAGCTTCATTAATCTCAACCGGAGAGGACAGGTCGAGCGGCGTCAGGTTATGATCTATACGCAATTTTGAACCGTCACGCACAAGGGCCGACGCGCCGGCCGTATCCTGTAGACCTCTATCGACCCGCACCAGAGGCGCCTGGAACATCTTTTCTGACGGAAACGGGTTCTTCCCAGGGACAGGCGCGCCGCCGGGGGCCGGCTGCGTATCGTTTAGAAAACGCTCAAGCCGGCTCTGGTCAACCGGAGCAAATACCGATGTAAACCCATGCTGCAGGCTTTCTTCGGCTATGTCGGGCATATCGTTCAATGTTAATTTAGCCGGCTTTCTCGCCTGGACATCGCGTACCCTGTGGATTTCGTCGGCAAAATACGTTTCCCGGCCCATGTTCCCGCGCGTGATCATGACGGGAAATTCAGTAGCGCCCTTTTGGTCCATGTAATGGGACAATCCTGTCAGGAAATTATATCCAAAGCAACATTCGGCAAAGATGACAACATTCCCGCAATTGCCACGAGCTAACAGGGCATCGCCTAGTTGCTCTATCGAAAACGGTATCCTGCTTTTGCCGACGGTGATAATGTTTCCCGTCCCGTGACCGAATATATAGACCGCCAAAGGAAGATGCGCCCTTCCCCTGTCACGGACTATACTGAGGCCGTCTTCTATCACACGGTCATCTTTGTAGAATGAGCTGACCGCGCTCGCCCCGCACTCGAGCTCAGTCTGGTCCGGCGTTACGGTTTTCGCAAATTCGAGCGCAAGGATGTTTACTACCTCCCTCCCCTGGAACAACGGTATCCCCAACGACGCAATACGGCGCCATTCATCCGAAACGTACTCGAGTGCCGCTGAAATATTATGCTCATTGGAAGGATCCCGGCCGTGCTGCAGAAGAAGGTTGTGGGCGGCCGAGGCAAGCGAATACTGTTCGGTATCTGACAGGCCTTGCGACATCTGCTTAAACGTAGGGTTATTGTAGACCCTCCAGCATGACAGGTCAAAATCCGACAGCTTTTCGGGAAGTGCGGTTTTTACGGCGGCTATACTCCCTTCTCGTATCAAATCCTTTCTGCTATTACGTATCATCGTAAGCGCCAGCGAGACCTCAGAATAATTTTGCAACCCGACATCGACGGAACTCGTTTCCAGCGCATGTACGTCGCGTTCGGAAATTATCGCAGGATTTCTTTTCACGACAATGGTCACCAGAGTCCCGAAATCCTTACGATACCCCTTTCGATGTTCAGGATCGAGCACATTGCCGATCCGGTCAAATTGCTCCGGCGTCGGGCAAAGGTCCGGATTGTTATATAACGATTGAATAATGCATGCCATGAGGAATCCCGTAACATTATTATGCTGTCTGAGATCATAAAGCAGCCTGACCAGATCGGCAAATTCATCTTCGTTCGGTTGATAGATCGGAACGACGTCCCACCCTTCGTCGGCATATTTAACCTGTCGAAGCACCCCCTGCAGCGCGCAGGCCAAATGGCACACGCACATCGTCGTGTTGCCTGGCATTGCCAGGGCAGTAAAATAAAAACCCACTTCAGGCATGTCCTCGCCTGAGTCCCTGCAGTGCTCCAACATCCTGCGTGCCGCCTTTGCAAGACGTGCCCTTACATCGGCCGACTTCTCGTCAACGCACTTATGCATGACACGGTCAATTTCCATAGATGTGAACGTCACCCCGGAATCTGACTCACAGACCCTGATGACGATCTCAGCACATTTTTTAAGTATCTCAGGGGTATTATCCGGCCGAAGAAATACCTTTCTCAACAGAACGTCTTTATATCTTACCGGAAAATCGATCCGTAGAACGATCTCCTCCATAAGATTTATCAGCGCAGTCAAAATTTCGCCGCGCCGCTCAACGGTCACTCCGCGATCAAGCTCATCGATGAGCAAGGATGCCATTGTGTCTTTAGCATCGCACAGAACATACGGGCCGTCATCACCTGCCACCACGCCGGGTATCAGCTGCCCGTTCCAATCGATCCCCAGAGACCTGCCGCTGCAACGGATCACAAACCCATGTTTTGCGGCCCTCCCTTTTTTCGCGATCTGTTTATCCGCTTTAACACGCTCGGTCTCGTATTCGGTATATATTCTGAACGCCGTGCGCACCACATCGCCTTGAGGTAATACTTCGCTGAGATTCGCGTTTAAAAAACTTGCTATGGCCAGGTTCCTTCCGGCAAGGACCGAACGAATAGCTTCATCAACCGCGTCGGTCTCCCCCCGCAAAAGCCGAAAATATGGACATTGATAGCCTTTGTCACTGGTAAATGCCGGGACAAGCGAAACGTACGCTATACCGTTTTCTTTGAACATCTTCGTCAAACTCTCAGTGTGGAACCCTCCGGTAACCAGGATCGCTGCCCGGGTCTTCCCGGCGAACTTCATATTTCTGATAAAAGCGTCATCGCGTTTAAACGAGCAACGGTAGAATCGCTCCATGGCAGAGCGGAGCAGATCGACAACGCCCAAGTCCTCCCTATTTACCTGAAGACGGTATCGCGCCACATACGGCTCGAGCCTCTTCTTAAAATAATCCATACCAAACTCGTCCTTATGCGCCTCATAATAGCGATAGTCCTCCAGAGTGAGCTCGGTGGCCAGCATCCGTTTCAGGCGAAGAAGGTTTTGGGACAGCCGGCATATCGCCTTCTCATCATCAGTAGAGCACAATACTGCCTTAACATCATCCTCAAAGAGTGCAATCTCGCCCATCAGCGCCGATTTGTCTATTTTCTGATATTCATCGATGTAGCGAACGTACTTGGCCAGCTCCTGCAACCCCTCAAAGGTAATACCGACCGACCGGGCCTGACACACCAGAAAGATATAAAAATCCTTCTCGGTGACTTTTTGCTTACGGTATTCCATAACGACACCGGCCAGTTCATCGAGTTCTTTTTGAGAAAGCGTATGCTCTAACTTGTCCACAAGAACACCGCGCTCGATGTTGGCCTTACTAAAATTTATTCCTGCTTCAAGAGACATGACACGAGAAAGACAAAGGATATTCGGATAACGTTTTATCTCAACGGCGCGGGACATGGCGGTCTCTATAAGATACCGAACATACAGTTTAAACTCAAGGGTTTCGGTCCTATACCGTTCATAGTTGACATCAAATTCAGCCAGATCTTTTGAGAAGATTTTCCTTTTAAGGTTGCTAAGCACATGATCCAACGAGGCAACGGCCCTATCCGAATCAGCCCTATACCGCAACGAATCCCGGTACGACGATAAATTTTCGGCATACAATCGTGGGTCTTCTATCCCCCACAGAAAATATTTGTCCGGTCTGTTGATCGCAGAAAATTCAGCCCCTCCGACCATCCCTTGTTTAACAAAATAATCTGCGACCTCTTTCCGGAGGTCCTTTTCCCTGATCCTTGTAAAGACGTCAAGGTCATAATCTTCCGCCCCACCTTCCAGGTTAATCACCGATATACCGTATTTTTCGTTCACATACTCGATAATTTCATGTATCCTTTGTTGGGCATAATAATTGCAGTGAGCATCCTGGATATGGATTATCATATGTCGCCAGTTAGTGGGAATATACGCGTCTTTTATGATTCCCAGATATGGAGGCAGAGAAAAATTCTGAAGGGCAGATAACACATGGGACGCTCCCCATGCGCGTTTTGTTGCAAAATCACTCTGTGTTATTGACAATAAAAAGGCCGCCAGAGTCATGAGTGCAACAACCCTGCGCGGCCACTTTCTCCTTAGGAGCGCGTTATCAGTCCTGGCGTTCTGCATAACCAATAACCTCCGCGTGTGAACGTATTAGATCCTAACATATTAATTATGGCTTACTATAAGGAGGGAAGCAAAAGATATAGGCTCGCTTTTTTGTCACTTAACATATAATGCATGGAACTCTGGGGACAAAGACTCAAGGAGGAAATTATGAGGTAGGTATTTATAGATTCAAAAATCAAAGCATGGTGCCGATTAACAGTCCCAAAATCAAAACATGATCCCGATTTTAAGCATGGTTTGAATTTACTTCGTAAATTCAAACGCATAAAACCGTGACACATTGATTTTGGGACATTTTTGGCCTGATTCGATATCAGGCCAAAAATGGAGCGGGAGATGGGGATCGAACCCACGTAGGTAGCTTGGAAGGCTACTGCACTACCATTGTGCTACTCCCGCCTGAAGTTTGCGAACGAAGCGAGTAAACTTCGTAAGTTTATATCTTTGACAAGTGTAATATGCCACCGCTACCATGTCAAGAACTTTGAGGATATCTGTTTTCGCTATGACGTTCCCCGATAAACAGTACCACTTGCAAGGGGAAGGCCATCACGTCTTCCTCACATTTTCGGCCAGAGATTCAATGCTATTTGCTCTTATTATCTCTCTTCGCCCTTTTCTTGTCCACGATTGTCTTCTCGCCATCGGGTTTTCGCACAAGCTCCGGCTTATACCCTGTTAGTATTGCCTTGCCAATAAACCACCCGCCCTTTTTTATCCTTGGTGACGGCCCGTGAATAACTTTTGCCATTGTGTCCTCCGATGCCGTCAAAAACAAAACCCGTGCCAAAGAGCACAGGTCAACGCAACCTCGGCCTTTAGCACATTTTTATAGCGGAGCAAGTAACCATTAAATTCCCGCTATATTTAGCATATCATACCTGTCAAGGGCCAATCTCACCAGAAGTTTTTGATTTATCACTTTTTTGACGTTTAGCGTTTTATCTTCTGACTGGGATATATACTGCTCCCCATTAACAAAGCAACCGTTTTAAAGGAGGAGGGCAGAAATACTTTCGAATAATCCATGCGGTATATTATAGCGAAAAAACGATTAAACCGGAAGGGAGGGATGATTATACGAAGCCGAAATGTTTGCTATGCTGCGATCTATCTTTTTTTCTTGTCGTAAACCGTCTAGTTATTAGGGTAGGGTCACATCCCCTTTATCACCATTTCGATTTTGTGAAAAAAGTCGCACAGTTGATATCAATAGCAAGCATAGTGCAATAAAAAGAGGATCTGAAATCAAAGCATGAAATAATTTTGTCCTAAAATCTAAACATGGCGAGGATTCAGGCTTATTGCTCCGAAATCAAAACATGGTCCCGATTTTAAGCATGGGAACGATTTTTCAAAATCGTTCACCATAAAATCGGGACACATTGATTTCGGAGCGTTCCGATTCCGATTTTTGTCGGAATCGGAACTGGTGGTGAGGGAAGGATTCGAACCTTCGTAGGCTTGCGCCGCCAGATTTACAGTCTGGTCCATTTGGCCGCTCTGGCACCTCACCGAGAAATTTTACGAACGAAGTGAGCAAAATTTCCTGCCGAAATATATGCGCTCCGATTTCAATGCGTTCGGATTCCGACAATTTTCGAAGAACATTTCGGAATACGAACCATTGCTCGAAATCGAAGCCATGCTTATATTTCGGCGAAACTGTCAAAATTACATGTCCCATTTTTGCCTGCATTTAACTCCGGCAAAAATGGAGCCGAGGAGAGGACTTGAACCTCCAACCTAAGGTTTACAAAACCCTTGCTCCACCATTGAGCTACCTCGGCATCAAAATGCTATACCGCTTCCTTGAAAACAAACGGCAACTTGTTCAAAACATCGGTGGCTATCAACCCGAACTGGCCGCGTTCGGCCGCCACAATGTCGCCGGCCTTCCCATGCAGATAGACACTGATGATAGAGGCGCTGAAGGCGTCTATCCCCTGCCCTATCAAAGACGCAATCACTCCCGTCAGGACATCACCCATACCGGCCGAACTCATGCCCGAATTCCCCGTGTCGTTGACATAGAGTTTTCCGCTACTGTCGGCTACAACGGTCCGGTGCCCTTTCAAGACGGAGACACAATTATACTGTAGTGAAACCGATTTTGCAATACTTTCGCGATTTTTTTGCACGTACGCAACATCCTTGCCGGTAAGCCGCGCCATCTCGCCCGGATGCGGGGTTATGACCGTAACACCCTTCCTCTTTTTAAGGGCCCCGGCGTTATCGTCTAAGGCATTAATACCGTCTGCATCGAGGACGACCGGCTGTTTGATCCGGCTAAGTAATTTCCTGACCAGCCTCTGCGTCTCCGGTTCGCGCGAAAGGCCGGGGCCGATAGCTACGACATCGACCTTGTTTAAAAATCCCATAATGGCCGCCTCTGCCTTGCCGGCAAGCGAGCCCTGTTTTGTCTCGGGAAGAGGCAGCGTCATGACTTCGGTTAGTTTAACCGCCAGGACGGGATATATACTTTCCGGCAGCGCCAGCGTGACAAGCCCGCTTCCGGAAAGTATCGCAGCCTGGCTGGTAAGATACGCGGCCCCGGTCAACCCCTTCGACCCGGCAATAACAAGGACATGGCCGAAATCACCTTTATGAGAATCTCTTGACCGCTCATGGCGGATCTTTGCCAGATACTGTTCTGCCATCGTCACTCCGTCGTCAGCACCGCATTCGCGACAGCATGGTTATCGGAATGCGCCATACTGACAAAGACACCCTTCACCTTGCGGCTACGCCTTAATTTTTCGGCGCTTTTATGGAACATGACTATCGGTTTTCCGTTGGGATCGTTCACGATCTCGATATCGGTCCAGCGGTAGATACTGCCCCGGTCATCGCCGAAGGCTTTAAAGACCGCTTCCTTGGCCGCAAAACGCGCGGCAAAATGCTGGTCTGAAAACCGCCGTTTCCTGGAATAGGCGATCTCACGGCCGGTAAAGATCTTCTCGACGAAACCCTTGCCCCATTTCTTACGGGCTTTTTTGAAACGGTCGATCTCGACTATGTCTATCCCTATACCGACTATCATGCGATAAGTTTCACCATGGTACGTACAGCTTTATCAAGGCCGAAAAAAACCGCGTACGATATAATCGAATGCCCGATATTGAGCTCTTCGACACCGGTTATGCCTGCAACCCGGGCGGCGTTCGTATAGCTCAACCCATGCCCGGCGTTCACCGTAAGCCCTGCATCAAGGGCATATGCGCAAGCCTTTTTAAGGACTTCCAGTTCTTTCGCAACCGTACGGACATCGGTCGCATTGGCATATCGCCCTGTATGAAGCTCGATGATGCGGGCACCCAAGGCCGCTGCCTGCCGGATAGTCTTGGCGTCCGGTTCAATAAAAAGACTCACATCAATGCCATGCCCGTGCAACCGCTCGATCGCAACCCCGACCTGCCGGGCCCTTTTGAAAAGGTCCAGGCCACCTTCGGTCGTAAGCTCCTGACGCTTTTCAGGGACCAGGGTCGCGTAATCGGGCTTCACCTTGCACGCTACCGCTACGATATCCGGCGCGATCGACATTTCCAGGTTAAAAATAGTCCGCACAGACCGGCGCATACGATGGACATCGTCATCGTTAATGTGGCGGCGGTCTTCGCGTAAATGGCACACGATCGAATGGCAACCCGCAGCCTCGCACATGCGGGCCGCGGCCACAGGGTCAGGATCGACAATCCGCCGCGCCTGCCGTATTGTTGCCACATGATCTACATTAACGCCAAGTTTTGCCATAGAGGTTTAAGAAGATACGGCCGGGAGAACGGTCTTTTGGTCCGTCTGTATCTTTCGGATAGGTATCCCCACCTTAACAGTCACGGCTTCGGTGTCGACGCCGGGATTAAT
>JAQURW010000053.1 GCA_028715425.1 Candidatus Omnitrophota bacterium | reverse complement strand
CATGAATATTTTCGCTCATAGATACCTCACCCCTGTTTATTATAGTATTATTTAGCGGTAGCTGCAAGATGTTATTGACAAAAACGCCATTCTATGCAAAAAATATACTATGCACAAGACTATCGGTAGCGCGCTTATTATATGCGCCATCGTCGGTATCGGGATATTCCTGGCGATAGAGTACCGGCAAAAAGTTGTCTACATGCCTGATGACCCGCGGCAGCTTGCCGAACGGGGAGAATCAGCCATCCTCGACCATGACACAAAACAGGCCGTGCGGTTCTTGACCAAAGCTATTCTAAAAGCCCCGGACTATCCGGTCCCCTATCTTTTGCTCGGCAAGGCCTATTTCCTCCAAAAGAAGAACGTCGATGCGATCGCGGCCTTTAACACCTTCCAGGAAAAGATAGAACCCGTTCCGTCGGGCCGGGACGATACCGTCGGTTTTTACGTTTCGGCGATGCATTACATAAGCTACGTATATTTTACGCTCAAGCGATATGATGATGCCGAAAAGGTGTGCACTAAGATCGTGAAACTCAGGCCTTTCGACCAAAAGGCGCATTATAACCTTGCGGTATGCGCCTATATCCACGACCGAAGCAGGGAACGCGCATACCGGGAGCTCGACGCCGTCATCTCGGCAGACAAGGGTAGCTATCTTGCCGACCGCGCCCGTTTCTACATCGACTACATACGGCGGAACCCAGATCCGCGGTTCGTTGCTGATTTTACCTTTGTTACGGACAAAGATAATTGACCCCAGCTTGACAAACAACCGAAAATCGGGTATATTAGGCTCGTAAATCTTATTACAAAAGGGGGTGACACGATGAGAAAAGTTTTGGTATTGGCACTTATATGTATGTTTATACTGTCGTATGCGGGCTTTGCGGCCCAGAATAAACCGCTCACCAATCTGAAAACAGGGCTGGACAATGTAGTTACCGGCCAGGTAGAGCTGCCTGATAATGTCAATCAATATAATTCAAAAGGCGCACCGGCATTCGAAAAGACCACCGCCTCTCACACAAAAGATGACGTTGGGCGGGCTATCGTCAAGACAGTCGGCGGATTATGGCAGGTTGCGACATTCTGGTATCCGAAGGAAGATGCTGCGGCTGCACCGGCAGCGAAAAAATAACAGGTATTTTGCGTATAGAAAACGATGTAGGGGCAGGTTTCAAACCTGCCCCTACATCGTTTTAACCAAAATCCGGCCTTTATTCAAACATCGTTCCCCTGCCCAATATCCAATGAGGGTCCAGCGCCTCTTTCACCCGTTTCATCTGGCCGATCCCCTCATCACCGTACAGGACCTTCAGGTACTCTCTGCGCATCTTGCCGATGCCGTGTTCCGCAGATACCGTTCCGCCGAACGACACGGATTTCCTGATAAACTCAAGCGCTATCTTTTTCCCCGCCGCCAGTTCATCCTGCGTACGGGGAATAATATCCATATGAAGGTGCGAGTCGCCTATGTGGCCGAACAAAAAATACGGCATCGGCTGTCCGGCGAGGAGCTTCTTGTAAAAGCCCATCATTTCCGGAAAACGGGCGTGAGGAACCGCTATATCCGTCGTCACTTTAGGCATATGATACCTGCGAAAAAGGTCGTTCAGCCCTTCGGGTATGGCATGCCGTTTATCGATAAGGTCCTGCCGGTTTTTCTCGGTCAACGCGACCCAGGTGTCTTCGTCGCTCACCCCATAACGGGATAACGCTTCAAGCCATTCGTCAAGCACCTTGTCTTCATCGACAGGACTCGTATCCTGTTCAAAAAAGATCGCAGCCTTCCGTCCCTGCGGGACGCTGCCGTATCTGTGGCGAAGTAATTTAAGCGTATGCTCGTCGAAATACTCGATAGACATCGCAGAAAGAGCACCGGCGCCTCCGCCGCGCTTCCGGAGCGATAGATCGCGCACATGAATGGCAAAATTATAAGCGTCCTCTTCGCCCTTAAAAAAGGCAAAGCAGCTTAAGATATTAGCGGGTTTACGGATCAATCGCAAGGTCGCCTCAAGAACGCAGCATAAGGTCCCCTCCTGGCCTATGAAGAGATCTATAAGGTCCATGCCGCGTTTTGCATAATAACCCGCGGAACTCTTTGTTTCAGGCATTCGATAGCGCGGAACCGGGATCGTGTAACGTGTTCGCTCTGTCTCGAAACAGAGCTCATTATTTTTTTCAGTAATCTCACCCCGCCTGATGCTCACATACGAGCCGTCTGACAGGGCAACGCTCAACGCCTCCACCGATCCCCGCGTCGGACCGAATTTGAACGACCGTGCGCCCGAGGCATTGGTCGCTATGGTGCCGCCCACGCACGCTGTTTGTTCGGTCGGGTCATAGGCGTAAAACAGGCCCCGGCTGGCGATAGCCTGTTTTAAGTCCTGTATGCGGACGCCGCCTTCGGCACGAACGGTCCCGCCCGAAGATGTTGTTGTAATATCGTTAATAGCGGTAAGTTTTTCCGTCGAAAGGATAATGCCGCCGAACGGGATGCGGCCGCCGCTCGTACCGGTGCCGCCGCCTGAAATGGTCACCGTCTGACGGCGTTCGGTCGCTTCTTTTAAAAAGGAACACACCTCCGAACGGCTCTCCGGGATAACGACTTCATCGGTGTAGCCCCCGGACAGATTGGATGCGTCTTCCAGATACGCCTGGATAATAGAGGGGTCTTTTTTGCGGATCACGTCCTTCTCCCTTCCGGAAGAAATATTATACCGTAGGGAGAAGGCTTTTTCAAGTGAGGCTATTTCTTAATGAAGTCTATTTCCGCGGAATTCTTTTTGGTCTTCCAATCGCCCCTGAAGTGCGAATCGGTAGCGCTTGTTTTAAGAGGCGGCTGGATAGCATTAACGGTGTTCGACGGAACGGTCGACGCGACTCTTACTTCTTTCTTGCCGGAAAAACAAATACCGAGGCCGAGAATACCGATTACAATAAATCCGATGAATAGCGCCGCAACAGGCGCGATCTTCCGCACAGGTTTCGTATAGCATCTCATGGTTATCCCGGTTTCCAGATGCCCTTGAAGGTAGTCCCCGGCAAGGTCAGCTGCTTCTGCAGGATTATCTGCATCGCTGATAATTTCTATGACTGTCTTATATTTCATCGATTCCTTTCTCTGCCAAGCATCTGCCTTTTTAGAGCTTTAACGCTCTGAATATATTACATTATCCCGGATGTTTTGTCAATACCCCAATTCTAACTTTTTTTTATTTAACTTTTAGAATTTAAAACCGGTATCATTTTGGCGTGAATTTTTGAATTGGTAGCCAGTATTTCTTTGTCGTAAGGCGAGTATCCGCTTCCGTCGAATGTGCTTATCTTTCCGCCGGCTTCGGTGACGATCAAAGCGCCGGCAGCCGTATCCCAGGGATTCAGGTTCATTTCCCAAAATCCGTCGAAACACCCGCGTGCCACATAACAGAGGTCGAGCGCCGCCGATCCAAGCCTGCGGACCGCAAGTGTCTTTTTAAGGAAAGATTCGAAATACCCGATATTATTTTTCGCCGCAGTCTGGATGTTATAGGCAAAACCCGTGACCAGGAATGCTTCCTGAAGGCGGTTTGTCCGCGAAACAGCGATACGCTTTTTATTAAGGTAGGCGCCCTTCCCTGCTTCGGCAGTAAAGAGTTCATCGCGCTCGGGATGATACACAACTCCCAGAAGTGGCCTGGACCGGTATTCGAGAGCGATCGACACAGCGTAGATCGGAAGGCTTCTGGAATAATTGGTGGTCCCGTCAAGAGGATCGATGACCCATCGATAGTCGCCCGGCGTGATGGTCGCATAGTTCTCTTCGGATAAAAAGGTATGGCACGGAAAACTTTTTTTAAGGGCGCTCACGATCATGTCCTCGCAGGCCTTGTCGACATCGGTCACCAGATTGATAGCGCCTTTATAGGAGATCTCCCGTATCTTACCCTTACGTTTTTTTGCGTAACGGCCCGCCCTGAGGGCAGCAGAGACAGCCGCCGCAATGAATTTTTTTTCCATATTATCACCGCTCGTTTTGTATGAGCCTTGAAACCGCCCGCTCTGCGCGCTTGAGAGCCGGCTCCAGTTTAAGGACAGCTCCTTTGGCATCGACCGGAAAGACCGCGAAACTATCGACACAGGTTATACCGAGGACCTTAAAAAAAATATCTACAATCTTCTTGCTGCAGGGGAAATACCCTTTCGTGTCGCGCGCGCCCAGGAGGATGAACACACCGCGCTTATTTTGCGCCGGCATAAGGCCGAGACGGTATTTCCGTACCCAGTACGGCTGCGCGCGGTCTATCATGATCTTAAGCTGGGCCGAGATGCTCCCGAAATAGACCGGCGAGGCTATTATGATCATGTCAGCGCGGTCAATCTCACCGGAAACAAAGGCCATATCGTCGTCTATGATACAGTCGCCTGTTTTCAGGCACCGGTCACAGTGACGGCATGGCCTTATTGATAATGCATCCAGCGTTATATACGAAACGCCGATCCGCCGGCGACGCGCGAACGCCAGCATACGCCTGAGGAGGATATCGGTATTGCCTCCTGTACGCGGCGAACCGCTGACAGCAAGTAAGCGCGGCACGTCATTAATTTACCGAGATCGCTTCCACAGGACATTGTGAAGCGATCTCTTGAAGATCACAGCTGTCGCTCGATTGGGCAATGACTTGCGCCACATTATCGTCACCCATTTCAAAAACTTCGGGACATGAGGATACGCACAATCCGCATCCGGTACAAAGTGAAGCATCCACAGAAACTCGCGCCATATGATCTACCCCCCTTTCTTTTTCTTACGGTGACCGTCCTTGGCTATTTTGAGCCCGATCTTTTCCGCAATGTCGTAGAACTCCTCGATCTTGATCTCATCGAGGGTCTTGCCGCGCTTATCGAGATATTCGTTGAGCTTGACGGCCTTTTCCTGCATCAGATCATGGGTCCCTTCGGAACCGCCGTAGAGCCTGAAATTCTTCCCTTTCGTTATACGGACATGTCCGTCATTCGAATCGAACCCAAGCCCCAGGAGCAGTCTTTTATAAACACGGTTCTCCATAAGCATCCTCTCTTCTTTTTCACCACAAAATATGGGTGTATTATATCATAACTTTTAAAATTAACAAGCTATGATACATTAAAAATCTTTCAGCGCGCACCGGCTGCAGAGCGGTTTTCCGGCCTTACAGAAATGCTTTCCGCAATGAACGATCAAAGCGTGATATTCATTAAAAAGTTTTACGTCCGGCACAAGAGCATCGACAAATATTTTCTGCACGCTGTCATAATCCGCATCCGCATCGATAAAGGCATGCCGCGCTAACACCCGCTTTGTGTAGGCATCGACCACAAAGACCGGTTTGCCGAGGGCATAAAGAAGGATGCTATCCGCCGTCTCTTTGCCGATCCCGTTTACGGACAAGAGCTCATCGCGAAGGAGTCCGGTTTTTTGCCTTCGCATGGCCGATAGGTCATTACGGTATCTTTTCTTGAGATATGCCAGGAATGCCTTAAGGCGCCTCGCCTTGACGTTATAGTAACCGGCAGGCCGTATGCACTGCGCCAGGCGGGATCTCCCGGCACGATACAACCTGTCGATATGAAGAAGCTTTTTCTTTTTCAGGTTGGCAATGGCCTTTTCGACATTGGACCAATTGGTATTCTGCGTCAATATCGCGCCGACCATGACCTCGAAATCGGTATCGCCGGGCCACCAGTCCTGCGGCCCGAAGGCCTTCAACAGTTTTGAATACATGCGCCTGACCGGCACAGCCGCCCGGCGCCGGCTCATCGCTCGATGCCCTTTGCCATGTTTATCCGTTCTTCTATGGTCGGATGGTCGTAAAAAAGATATTTTATGAGCGCGGGAGGATTACGGTCGGCAAGATTGAGCGAGGCAAGTTTATCCATGGCGCTCACGAATGAGGACGCATTACCGGTCAATCGTATGCAGTAAAGGTCTGCCTGTCTTTCAAAACGGCGCGAACAGGCGCTAAAAACCGGCATAAAAAAAAGATTGCCCAGCGTAAAGATCAGCATCAGAACAGGAAACAGCCTTATGTCATAGATGCCGCCGGCATGAACGGCCGCCACCAGAAAATTCATGAAGAGGCTGAGACCGTAAAAACCAAGCGCCGTAGCGCAGCATGAAAAGACAATCAGCTTTCCGATATGCCCCAACGCATGATGGCCGAATTCATGCGCCGCGACCGATACGATCTCGTCATCGGTAAAGTTACTAAGAAGCGTATCCGACAGGATCACACGCCGCGAGGCGCCGATGCCGACGAGGGCGGCATTCGCCTTCCTGGTCTTGGCCCCGAGATTGATACCGAACACGCCTAAGGCCTTTATACCGGCCCGCTCGGCGATAGCGACGATCTTCCCAGCGAGGTCCGGACGCTCGATCGCCGTATACTTATAAAAAAGAGGGATCAGGAGGGTCGGCATGAGCCTCGTAAAAACAACGGAAAATACAAGATATCCTGCTGCCGTATATGCCCACCACATAGTCCCGCCGTATCGCAGGATAGCATACCATGCCGTCATGATACTCAGGAAAAGCGCCCCTTGAAGAAATGCCTTCTTGGCCTCGTCTTTCAGCCATGCGCCGAACGTTTGCCGGGAAAGGGAAAAACGGTGTTCCAGCCGATATGAACTGTAGAAGTGAAGAGGGAAAAACACCCCATAGCTTATAAGCCCGTATACCGCCAGATAGATCAAGAGACTCCCGAAATAAAAACCGGTTACGGATCGGGAAAAATACGCAACCGGAGACGAGATGAATATCTGGTAGGCAAGTAGAAAAAGAACGCCAAGCAGTATGTCGGCAAATAAAATATAATATTTTATCCGGGCATACTGTTTGGCGTTATCGGTCTGGTCCATAAGACAAAAAAAGTTTGTTATTTCGACAACGCAAGCTGGGCCGTATGCCGAACCTTGCTGGACTCGTCCTCTACGACGGTCTTAAGCGCTGCCTTTGCATCGTCATTATTGATCGCTGCCAGCGCTTTCGCGGCCTCGATCCGCACATTGACCGCTTCATCCTGAAGCATTTTTGCAAGGGTCGGGACCGTCTTGGGCTCTTTCAGTTTCGCCATCCCGACGCATGCCAGGTACCGGAGTTCCTTGTCGCCGCTTTGGGCGGCATCTAAAAGGATATCCGTCACCCGCGGATCCTGGATACCGGAGATCGAGACCAGCGCCGTATGCCGGACGCCGAGGTCGGGATCGCTGGTAATAAGCGATTGAAGAGGGGCGATGCACGACGGGTCTCCTATCGACCCGAGCGAAACGGCAAGTTCAAGCCGGACAGAGACGTCGAGATCAGCGATAATCTCGGCAAGGGCATTGACCGCCTTGGGATTCTTTATATCGCCGAGCCCCTTAACGGAAAATATCCGTATGCGGGGATCCTGGTCCTTAAGAAGGGCAATATAAGTATCGATGACCGAAGGATCGCCGATCTCCTGAAGACTTCTGACAGTCTGGAAACGCACTTCCGAATCATAATCGGCAAGCGCCTCCTTAAGCGGCGCTACCGCATCCTTATTTTTGAGCGTGCCGAGAGTCTTTGCTACCATGCGCCGGACCTTGACATCACGATCTTTTAAAAGCGGGATCAATTGCTGCGCCGATGACGCATCCTTGATCTCGTTCAGGGTAGTGATCGCCAGCACCCTGGTCGGCGACTTTTCCTGCACGTTCACCGCAACTCTTAAAAGGAACGGGACCGCCCTGGCACCGATCGTAGTGAGTTCGGACCGTGCCTCGTTGGCCATTTTCTTATCATGAAGGTCGTTGATCAAACGTTGTATGCGCGCGTCATCCGACAGCGCATATCCGGACTGGCAGCTTACCAGACCCGCTAAAAACACTACCGCGACTATGCACGCCAAAATCCCCCTACCCATGCAGCACCTCCTTAATACGGTTAAGACGCTTTTTTGGCCTTTATCTTCGAAATTTCGTTCTTTTTCTTTTGGATGGCCCCGTCTATCTTATTGACGGTCGCCAGGAACGGCTGAACGATCTCGTTCCAGGACTCTTTGTCCGACCCCGATTGGGCGAGTTTTTTCCCCACCAAATAATAATTTTTTTCCTTTTCGATATTTAAGCCCATGATATCGATCTCTATCCTGCCTATAGCCGCGGCCTTCTGGATTTCCTTTCCCCCCTTGCCGGCCAGGACGGCTGCTTCTTTAGAAAGTTTTTCCATCCGGACCTTTAAATGGCCCATAAACCCGGAAAATTCTTCTTGAAAATTTTTTTTCACAGCCATGTACCCTCCCCGCGGATCATCCGCTTAACCGACTTCCCCGGTTTCCTCTTTCGAGCCCTCAAAATACTGTCTATCCTCGCCTTCGAACCGGTACAGGCATATGCCCCGTTTTGAATTCCTGATAAAATCGACAAAGTGCATGACTTCAGGACCGGGATTAGACGCCAGGATCTTTTCAAGGGCCTCACGCGTATTATATTTTGTCTTATAGACAAGGGTATAAGCTTCCTTGATCCGGTATATGATGTCGCGGCTGAACCGCGCCCGACGTAACCCGACCAGATTGATCGACCAGACGACCGACGGCCCGCGCACGGACATATACGGCGGGACATCCTTATTGACACCCGAAAAACCGCCGATGATGGAGATCCGGCCTATACGGCAGAACTGGTGGATAACGACGTTGCCCGATATGAACGCTCCGTCCTCGACCGTGACATATCCCGCGAGAAGCGCGCCGTTGGCGATGATCACGTTGTTGCCGATCGCGCAATTATGCCCGAGGTGACAGGTCGCCATGAGGAAATTATTATCGCCGACGACTGTTTTTGTCCCCGCCTTGGTGCCGCGGTGGATCGTGACATATTCGCGGATAATATTATTTTTACCTATCTCCAGGTAGGTATCCTCATCCTTGAACGCAAGGTCCTGAGGCGTATCTCCCAGGACCGCGCCCGCATGGATAACGGTCCCGTCTCCGATCGAGGTATTCCGGCAGATACAGGTATGCGCGGCGATTTTTACGCCGCGGCCGATCCTGACCGACGGTTCGATAATGACATAAGGTCCGATCTCAACGTCGCTTGCGATATCAGCCTTGGGATCGATGATCGCTGTCGGGTGAATAGCCATATTAACGGTCCTTTTTCTTCGATGCAAGAACATCGAGTATCTTGTTCATCATTTCGACGATATCATGTATATCGTCGCTCTTCCTCACGCGAAACCGGACATTGTAGTCTCCCTTTACGATAGAATCCAGGTCTGCCTTGATGCGTTCAATCGGCCCATAAAACCGGTGCGACAGCGCCAGCCCCCACCAGACAAGCAGGGCACAGAGCGGAATGACCAATCCGGCAATCAGGAGGTTGACCCTTTCAAGGACCGGTATGAGGTTGGCTGCGATAGCGTCGGGGTTCCCGATCTGTTCGGCTGCGAACGTAAATATGAAATAATAAAGTGCGCCGCCGACGACAACGGCCGGCAGGACCATGGCCGCAATGATGATCACTAAATACTTGAATTGGAGAGACATATTGGCGAAGATATTAATTCGCATGGGGCTCCTTTTGCATCGGATAGGTCAGTTTGATCTCATCGTATAAACAGGCCGCCTCAGTCCGCGTATTATCGGCATTAGTCATAAATGCGATACCGCCGATATTATATTTAGGCTCTTTCCCGAAAAGCGAGACATAGTCGGCATAAACATCTCTCTCTTCGCTCATCCATTCGCCCTTGGGATCTCCGGACCGCAGGACCAGTATCTTGATGTTTTTCGAATAAGGGCTTTCGCCGCGAGTCCCTGCCGGCAGATCCTTGGTCCAGATGTATTCTATGGCCTTTGAATTAATAAAAAACGACGCGGGAAATGCCACATAAACACGTCCCGCGTAATCTTCTTCCTTTTTACATGAAATGCATTCCGGCAATTTTTTAACGGGGAAATCAGTCGCCATCCATTTCCATTTGATCACGGGATGCTTCCGGGGGTCAACCGTGATCTTATAGTAGAGCATCGAGCAGCCGTTTTTACTGGATGCCTTGATATACGCGCCGTGCGTGCCGCCCGTTTCCCGGGTATAAACGGTCCGCCCTTTCAGTATCTTTTCTTCCCATTCGCGGAGAGCATCTTCCCGTTCGAAAGAGAAAGACCGGATAATTTTCTCAATGACCCGTTTTATGGCCGGAGCGATCCTTCGGGGCTCATACAGCCTTTCTATCGAGGTAACGACCGCAGTCAACGCCACCGTCACCGCCAATATAATAAGGATCTTTCTCAAAGTTTTATTTTTTCAGCGTAATCGGCGACAATCGGTATTTTCCAGTAAGCGCCCATGAGTGCCTGAATAACGCCGACCAGCGAAATAATACCGAAAATAAAAAGTCCTATATACCCGATAAACCAGCCCAAAACCGGGACAAGCCCTATGATCCACAAAGCAAGTTCCCCTATAAAAAGGACCAATCCCTGTTTTGCGTGAAAAAGTGCGAATTTGTTGTCTTTTTTTGTCAGGAGCGGGATGAAACAGAGGATGGACAGATACCCGAGTACTGCGTAAATCTTGCCTTCACTGATCTCGTTTTTTTCGGCCATAGGACCTCCCTCTCGTATTTTTTACTTGTATGTATTCTAAACTATTCCGTTGAATTGTCAATAAAAAATCCCGTGCCGGAATCGAGCCGGCACGGGATCTTTCCCTCGTGCGAAGAAATATGCTGTCAGCGTCAGAACATATACCCAAGCCCTACGCCGATGATATCTGCGGCCGCGGTCACCTTGGTGCCTTTTCCATTAACGCTGTAGGCGTCGCCTGAACCGTCATCGGACTGCACGCCCTTAAAATGGTGTTCCCACACAAGATCAAGCGACAGATTCTTCAAAATATAATAGGAAAACCCGGTCGTTAAATGGTGCTCCATGACCAGAGGCATTAACGCATTAGCGAACACGACTTTCCGCCGTATCTGCGACCTGCCGTATTCATAACCGAGGCGTAATGCGAGTTTGTCAAATAATGTATACTCGCCGCCGGTGGCAAAGACCCATTGATCGCGCCAGCCGAAACCGCCGTTTACCGGCGTCCGGTACGTTATCTTGGGGTCGGTCCAATTGATATATCTGGTATCATAGGTCAACTCAAGATTTTTGATCGGTTTGATCGACACGCCAGCGCTGATGACCGGCGGTTCATCGATATAAGGTAGAGAGTCTTTATACTGGTAATGCCGCCCCATCCACGTTCGGCTTTCATAGGTCGCGCCTACGCCGATCATATCAGTGATCTGATAGAGAAGACCCGCAGTAAAGCCGAGCCCGGCGCAAAAATCCCATTTGTCTTCGCCGGCAGTTTCCGGATAAGGAGAAATACTTGTGGCCAGGTCGGTCCGGATACCTTGTATCCCTATGTTGCCGGTAAAACCGAATGAAAGCTTGTCGTTAAACGCTACTGCCAGGCCGGGTGCGATCCTCGAACTCTTAAGATCGATAGAACGGTCATAATCCTGCACAAAGAATTCGTTCATCCTCGGAGAGGCATATCTGAGCGATATCCCTGCCATAGTAAACATTCCGCAGCCTACTGAAATGGGATACGCATCTGTCCCCGGGATACGGTAACTGACGCCTGCATTGCCTGCGGGGATATAATCGACCTGGCTTGTCTGCCTCTTTCCGGCATTCGAAAGCGCGCCTTCAGTATGTAACGTCACATCATGGGTCAATATATTCATAAATTCGATATCGACCCGGTTCCCGATCCTTACCAAGCCGGCAGGGTTTTTTACCAGGACCGAAGTGTCTGCCGGAGAAGCAGTGGTCGCGCCGCCCATCGCCGCATCCCTTGAGCTGAACCCTATGCACCTGGTACCGTTAGTCGCAAAAGCGGTATCGCCCGAAACAATGGATATTATGAACATGACAACAATAATAGCGGCAAAAAAACGGTTACCTGTTCGCATAAGCATCCTTTCGCTGTCATCCTGAGCGAAGCGAAGGATCTATGCCATCTAGATTCTTCGTCGCTCTCCCATTTTGGGTTCGCTCCTCAGAATGACGTATATAGTATTACTAGAAGTATACCTAACGAGTGGAAAAACGTCAACTTTTAGGAGAAAAAAGTTAGTTTACGCGGCTATCTGGACCAGGTACCGCGCCTTCAGGATATGCTCGTAATCAGTGACAGGCTCAGCTTTTGGAAGGAAGGTAATACGCATAATGTCGGGCTTGCCGTTAACCGCAGGCCGTGCTTCAAAAGGCAGTTCAGGATGGCGCGCCCTGATATCCGCAATCAGCGCTTCAGGCTCAAGCCACGGCGTCGCAGACAATTCCATAAGTATCTCGAGCATTTCGACCAGCCTGATGAAACTATCAGCCGTAAGGTTTTTCGTATCAACGCCGGCAATGGTTATCGTTTTATCGTTCATGCCTTTCTCGCCCAGTATTTGTTCGAAGGCTGCTGCGCTCGCCTGGCCGGTCAGGACTATTCCCCGGGCATGCGCGTCCTTTTCTTTCAGCCCGATGATCTTACCCATCACCGCGGTATCGCTGCCGTCAAAAAACTCTATATTCTTTTCGCGGCAGAATCGCCGCAACGCAATGATAAGTTCGTTCAGTTCGTGCGCCTGCGGATAACCTTTAACACAGGTATCGATCCAGTCTTTTCCGAGCGCAACAAAAGAGATCTTGGTTTCCTGGCGGCTTTGTGTCTCCTTAAGAAAATCCATGAATCCTTGGGCGTGCAGAAAATCAGGGTCCTTGGGGCGTTCGTCAACTACAGGAGAACTCGCAACTGCCTGCGCATACGATA
>JAQURW010000052.1 GCA_028715425.1 Candidatus Omnitrophota bacterium | reverse complement strand
CCCTCTCATATAAAGTGTCGTCCCCGGATAAGTGCGGGAGCTGTCACCCATATGCCGCATGCTTCTTATAACAGTTGCCTTCCTTGACGCGGTCGCCCCTTCTGCATCTTCGCCCTGGCCGGCAATACCGACATTCTTGCTTAAGTCGCCGTTTAACCGTCCTTTGGCCTGAAGGAGCGCAATGCCCAAGAGCGCATTCAGATACGTTTCAGCCGTGACGCTGCCGGTAAGATGGACATAACAGGGATAATTTTCAGGGAACCGGTTGCCGCCGTTACCGAGATTGACCCCCAGGAAAACTATATCGGGTTTCTTGACCTGTCCGGCAAGCGGCTGGATATCGCCGGCGCCCGGCCGGTATTCGCCTCGCCGGAAGGATACGATCTTTTCCTTAAGGCCGTCGCCCTGTTCCTGACACTCCTCACCGTCGGTAAGGACCAGGATAAGGTTCTTAACGTTCTTGCCTGCCGGCGCGGGAAAACGCGTTTTCATGATCTCGTTAAGCACCGGCTCCGTGTTGATGCCGCCGCCGTCGCCGCTATGCCAGAGGAGCGCCAGCTTCTTCTTGATGAGCCGTTTCCTTGCATCCGGCGTGCGCGCCTTTATCCACTCGTCGAAACTCATGACCACCTGACCGCCGGTACTGGCCGCGCCGAGCGCCAGGTTCAGGTCGGGATTGGCGCCTGACAACGCGGCAAGGTTGGCGGCGAAATGCCGGATCATCTCGTTGATCGCATCGACCAGGTTATCGTCCGACGTCACGGTGCCGCTTATATCGGCCCATATGAAGACGTTGAGGGCAAGCCCTTTTTCCTCGACCTCGTCTACCGGCGCGTTAAAAAGGATATCCACGTTCTTCGTCGCGTAACCTTCGGCATTGATCGAGGTGCCGCCCTCACGGACAAAAAGCTCCTCAGGCGAGTCATCCCCGCGGTCCTGGGCGTACACCTTCTTGAACTGGTCCATAAAACGCGCCGATGCCGGGGGCAGGTCTTTTTCGTCGGACAGCATCCCCATGATCTCAGGCACCGACACGTCATCCTTAATGAACTTCGAGCCCTTGGGCGTTTCGGGCAGTTTCACGGTCTCTTTCTTCCCGCTAGCGCGTTCTATTTTCATCCGCGGCCTTTGCGCCATGCCTTCGGACAACCGTATGCGGTATGAAACACCGCCGACGGTTACTGAACCTTCAGCCCCGTAATAATAACCGTTGGGAATATTCGCGAAATAATATCCGGCATTGTGCAGGAACTCCAGGGCTATTTCCGATATCTCGCGGTCGGAGCGACGGGCAAGCTCGGCTTTGATGAGATCTATCCTGTCATCCTCATAGTCATCTACCGCCGTAAGCCCCCACTTAACGGCAAAGGCGTTCAGTATGGCCTTAGCGGCCTGGGCATAGGCCCAATCCTTAGGTTTGTTACCGGACTGGACGTCTCGGATATATCCCATAAACACGATGTTTATATAGCGCATGTGATCTTCAAGATATAGGAGCGGAAAGAGCATTGAATACAATTCGACATTTTTCCCGAGGCTCCGGGCGATCGCCTGCATTGCTTCGTTGCCGGCCCCCTGCTGCACGGACTTTTTAATGCGGTCGCTTACCAGATGCCCGAATTCATGATAGGCGCATTCGAGCTCTTTCCACGCGTCGCCCTGGTGGGCCGCCACAAGGTCCCTGCCGTCGAAATAGCCGAGGGTCCCATCGACAGGAGGCCTGGCCAAAAAGAACACGTCGGGCACATGCGCGCCGAAGAGCATTTCCTTGAAATCCCGCCCGACAAGCTGTTCCAGCCCGAGCGTCGCGATATCGGGTGTCGCGATCCCTTTCAGGGGGCACGGCTCCACGAACAAAAAGCAGGTACCGTTATCCGCCACTGTGACATTCATGGCTTCGAGGTAAACACCGTATGATATCGCGCTCGCGTCCATCTCCCGCATAAGCGACCTGAGGTCGCTCTCGGACAGGGTTTCCCGGGCGAACAGATCCCGGGCCCTTTCGAGTATGCCTTCCAGCGCGACATCGACCTGACCGGCCAGGCGTTTTACCCGTTCGTACAGTTTTTCGTCTATTTCTTTCCAGGCCAGGCCGGTAAAATAAGAGTTCAGGAGGGCTTTGGCGAAGACATAATACCGTTCGCCGCCGTTCTGAGAGCGTTTAACAAGGCTTTCGCATTCCGTAAGCCGCGCCTCAAAATCAGCCCTTTGGAAAACGTATCGCTTTCGCAATTCCTCAAGCTGCCGTTTTTCCTTTTCCTCATCGGCCTTTTTATCTGCCTCATCCTGGGCCGACTCCAGAACCGCAAGCGCCGCGATCTCTTCGGCCCACCGGGCCAGATCGACGGCCGGCTGCTCCGGAAGCGCCGTAACATCGGCCGGCCGGACTTCGACCGGCATAAATCCCCGCGGGAAGGACGGGATCGTGACGCCTTCAAGCGCTTCCTTCCGTTTCTGGTCCTGCTCGCCGCGCTCATAGATCGCCTCGAGTATGCTGTTCATCTCATCGTCCGTATATTCCATAAGCGGCTCGGGCATATAGACCTTGACCGAGCGGCCGCTGACCGGCGCCGGGAACGGGTAACGGTTACCGCCTATCCCGGTGCCGCCGTAATGCTCGGGATGGTTATAGGTAAGGTATATCATCACTTCCTTGTCCAGCTCGACCCTGACAGGGTCGCCGGTACCGGCCTCGATCGTGAAACAACGTTCCCCGCGCGCGATCGCATCCAGGATAAACCATGCCTCATAGGTTATGTTGGCCTCGTCCACAAGAAGATAGACTCGGTTCGAGGTAGGGAAGGTATCCGTAACGCGCCGGCCGTTTATGGTGCCGCACGCGGCAAGAAATTCCGAGACATTCATCTCGATGGTCTTGCCGAGCGACAGACTCGTCGTGATCTTCGATACCGGCATCCGGCGGTACGGATTGAGACGGACCAACGGCACCCCCTGGATACGGCTCAACATCTTGATAAGCGACGTCTTGCCGGTCCCTGTCTCGCCGCCGATGAGCTCGAGCCGCGGCGCCATGAATTTTCCGGTCGCCGCATTGACCGGGGTAAACGCCTCCAGTACCGACGTGACGGCCCGGACAAGCGGTTTCGCAGGATACAGGTACTCTTCCATGCCGAGCTCTTCTATCGGCAGCGCATATTTATCGTTCTCGGGAGAACGCCTGAGCGGCACACCGCCGATCGTATCGACGAGCGCCAGCGAAAGGATGATGCGCTGCCCCTCCATGCGGACCCCGAGTCCGTCGGAAAGGCGTACCGTTTCTCCGCCTGCCAGCCGCGAGGTTTCCACGGGATAAAAATGCGCCGGAGTTATGACCGTGACCGTATCGTTCTCTTTTTTAACCACAATGCCATTTTCGCAAGTACCCGTTTCAGGGACCTCCACTTCATGCGTCGTAGTCACAACACGCTCCTCGCGGGAAAACCCTTCGAGAAGCCGGCGGTAATACGCGGCCAGGGCATGTATAGTCGCCCCGGGCAAGACCGCCTTAAAAGCGCCGGTAAGCATCAACCGATCGAACGTTTTCCGGTCTTCAGGCGACAACGCGGTGCGGAATAAATAGCGGGTCGCCTTGACCGCGTACCATAACGGATCTATTTCAAAACTTTTTCCTGCACTTACCCCCGACGCTAGCGGATGCGTCGGGGTGCCGCTTAGGCCGCGTAGCGGCCATGCGGCATCGCGTTGTTTATATAACTGCACCCGCTTTGCAAGCTCAAAAATATCGTTTGGCGTAAAGTTATACCCCAGCTCGAAACCGTTGGACCGGCCGGCGTCGCTTACCAAATCCGTAATTTCTTTTAAAAACCCGATCTCAATGTCCGTTAAAGAAGGATACAGTTTCCGGATAACATCCGCCAGCTCTCCGGTATCATGAAGCGCCGGAAGCCCGATCTTTCTGTGGCGGTTGGCGAACGGCGACGTGATCTTATCGATCGACGAGGTCACGTTGACGATATGGACCCACGGCGGCAGAACGTATTTAACAAGCCTCCCCTCGGGATTACGCATATATTCGTAGCGGTTGGTCAGGAGCCGGTTCAGTTTCACCAGCTGGCTCTTGGGTATGGCCTCGATATTATTGATGGTCAATATCAATTCATCGTGTTTTCCGGATAAGGCCTGGGGCAATCTGCTTTCTTCGATCATATGTCTGCCGAAAAACCCGTAGGTCCTGACGAAATTATCGTTTGAGCGCCTTTTCCCGTCCGGTGTAAATTCTTTTTCGAACTCGACCGATTCGCCGTCCAAAAGATATTTTGCGGTCATGAACGGATGGCCGTCGATGACCTCCATGCGCCGCATGGTCGTATACGAGAACAATTTGATCAGGTCTACCGCGTTCGCGCCCGGTTCCTGTACAATAAGGGCCGGACGGTCCATGGAGGAGACAATGTAGTCAAGGGCCCCTACCGAGGACTTATAGGTCGGCGATCCTTCAAGATGGGCGATATCTGCGTAGTCGACATTGGACCCTGACCCGGCCCGGACAGGCGTATCCATCACCGGTGTTTCATACTGAGGGAAAAACCGCCGGATCAACTCTTCCACGGCTTTCCGGTCGGATCCATCGGTCGATCCTGCCGCATAATTTATCCACAGCCCCTTGTAAAGAAGAGACATGTCCTGAGCGCCACTTCTGGATTTTTTTATCAGAAGGACCAGATCGATGAGGTCCCGCGGACTGACCATGCGCCGTGCCGGATGAAACTGGCACAGATGGTTGTGCAGGTCCGCGAGATTGGCCACGATACCGTCATCCAGCGACTGGCCTTCGAGATAATACCTGATCAAGGTTACGGCATCGTCGTGCGAAAGCCGGTTATCGACCCGGATCTTTCCGGCCCGGCAGTCGATTTCGTACGCCGGATGGAGGCGCGATTCGGTCTTGAAATGGTGGTTCTGGGTAATAAAGACCCTGAAGTTGGGGTCCCGCTTGATCCGCTGGCCCTGAAGTCCCGGATGGAATACGCCGAGGTCGAGGTACTCCTGCTTTGAGACATGAATGACCCAGCGCAGGATATTTTCCGCCGACCGGCTAATCGCGCCTTCATCCAGGACATAGATGCCCCCTTCTTTATACAAACGCAGGAACGGCAGGATCGAGCGGCCGGCGATATCCTTATCGAACACACTGAGCGTTATCTTGGTCCCTCGTATATCAAGGCCTCCCAGGAGCGTCGTCAACTGGATCCCGTTATACATCCCCTCTTCGTACTCGTCGACGCCCAGGGCGTTGGCGAGATCGGCCAAAGACGAGGTCTTGCCCCCGCCGGGATTTCCTTCGAGCGACACCGGCGTGGAATACCGGTAATATATGAGTTCGCTCGCCTCCTGCCGCAACAGGGCCTGGATCGGCGCCTGGAGGCGTTTGACAATATCGTTCCCGTTTTGTTTAAATTCATAATAACCGAACTCTTTTTCCGTAAACGCGGTATAGGCGGTCTTCTGACGCGCCAGACAGTATCTCGTGCCGCCGACCTCGGCATTGATGGTAAAATACACCTCGCCGTTCTCGGCAAAAAACGCGCGGTCATACCGTACACGGTCAATATCGAACCCTAAGGTCTCTACAAACTCTTTCCTGAAATCGCGGCTGCCCACGGATTCGCCCTCATCGGGCTCTTTCTCGACCAACCCCATCCCGAGCGTGTGATAGGCCAGGAGTTTTATGAGCGCCGGATCGAGCGTCCCTTCGGCTTTTTTCCTGCGTATCTCGTTCAAAAACACCTCGATATCGGCCCGCTGAAGGCGGTTGTGCAGATAGAGACCGGCCTTTTTTTCTTCGGCATACGCCCGGTATGCCGTCCTTACGGCATACCTGATCGCGGCGCGTTCGCTGCCGGTAAAACCGTCACCGCTTATGGCCGCATCGATAAAACCGCCCATCCATTGTTCGGTATAGTCGCCCGCCAGGTTGACCGTAAAAAACCTGTCAATATCGGCGGCATGCAGATCGATCTTTTCGCCGGCAGTGCCCGACGCTATAAAATCGAGGTTATCCGGCGTCTGGCCTATAAGAAACCTCGCCAGGGACATTGCCTGGACGCCGGTCAGTTCATCGATGTCCCCGGGCAGGTCTTGATCGGCGCGTTCCGTGTCGGGAAATGCTTTGTCGGCGTATGCCGCATAGCGTTCCCGGACCTTCTGATACGCACCGTTATGCCGTTTCACTTCAGCGATGATCTTCGCGGCAAGCCCGCTGTCGAGTATGCCCGCGACATCGAGCTTCCCGGTCTGGAAGAACTCATTAAAATACGGCGCTATCCTGGCATTTAAACGCAGATACCCCGGCATCCACGCGATGTGCCGCACCTCGGCGTAGAGATGCGCCTGGAGTATGGTCCAGGCCAAAATACCGAGCTCGTTGCCCGGTTCGTCGTCCTTATGGCTGACGCTTAACCCGCCGACTAAATTTTGGTTGGTATGAAAACCGCTTAAGGGGATTTCGTGCAGGACCGCGGCCGTTCCCTGGGGAAGGCCTTGGCCGTTCAATCTGTCGGACAGCACGGTATGTTCCGGGACGATCGCGGTCTTAACATCATTGATAGAAACCGTTCCGTTCGTCAAGAGAAGGAGCGGCGCCTTGAGAGGATACCGTTTAAGGAACTCTATGATCTCCTCATATGCCGGCGGCGACACATCGGCGCCGAAGTCCGCGATGATATCGCGCGCGTGCTGCACGTCCGTAAGGTTGTCCCACATGGTTATGAATACCATGTTCACCGCAAAACCGTATGCCTCGGCGACACTTTTACCGCGCCCGGCCTGGTCAAAAAAGACCGCGGCAAAACGTTTGAGTTCGCGCCTGGTCACTTCCCGCTGCGATAAAAACTGCCCGGCGCGTATGGCGCGGCGCAGGCCGTTGTAGATCGCCGCGGCCTTTTGGGCGCATTCGGTAATCTCGCCGTTCAACCCGGATCCCGCCTGCCTGGCCGCTTCGGTAAACATGCGGCCGGCGATATCGGCTGAATCGTCTTCGGACGAGTCCAGGCAATAGGACGCCGGCAGGTTGGCCAATAGGTACTCCGGGATATCTCCGTATTCCCGGTCAGGGTTCCCCGATAGTATGTTGATCCGCGTCTTCCCGAAGTCGACACGGTCGGCCGGTATCGTCTCCTCCAGCGCGGGGTATTCCGTGCCCAACCGGTAGGAACGGCCCGTAATATGCGGCCAGAGCCACCAGAGGAGCGCCTCGCGCGCGTTGATCTCGTTATAAACAGCGCCGAATTTTTCCTCGCCCTGCATCTTCCAATAAGGCGGGGTGGACAGCTCCACGCCTTTTCGCGTAAGGTTGAGCGTGCCGCGCAGGACGCTGATATCGCTCTTACTGTTTATGGTCATCTCAAAGGTTTTTGCGCCTATGATGTCGAGAAAGACGCGCGCAATGGTCGTCTTGCCTTCGCCGGAGGGCCCGAGAAGGAATGTGGTCTTCGACGGAGATAGTGCATAGACCCTGGCCAGGAGGCAGAACATGCGCTCTTCGGTCGGGGTGACAAAGTATTCGTATTTTTCGAATTCCTCGAGCGCCGCCTTGAAATCCAGGGGACGGTTATCGGCCTTTTCGGCAAACTTTTTCTCGAGGAACTTTCCGAAGAGGCTTTTCGGATCGACAGGTATGGCCACGCCGGAAAAATCGACCACGATACGGTTTTTAACCCGGCCCACCGATATCTTAAAATCATAACTTCTTCCCGTAAAACGCCGCGCCTCTTCCATGGCCTCGGGGTCCCGTGAAGAAGAAAATTTAGACACCAGATGAAGATAGGCTTCCCGCCGGCACACATCAAGGGCCGCCTCTCCTGACAAGGCCTCTTTGCGGGCCGATAGGTTCCCCGCAGTATAATATCCGATTTGGACGATATCCTGAAGACGCACGGTGTCGTGTAAAAATCTGTTCGCCTGTGTCTGGCGGTACAGGTCGCTCAAAAATACCGCCACGCGGTCCGGAAGCCCCATCTCTTGTTCCAGATAATCCTTGACCTCTTCTGTCACAGGAGCGGCCAAATGATATCCGGCGCCGCGGTCCATAAACGACGGGTCCGCGATACCCGCCTCTTCGCCCAAGGGAAGCACGATCTGCAGGTTATCCGGAAGGGCGACTTCCTCGTCCCTGCGCTGCCGCGTGCCGTCGGGGCCGGGCGGCCCGACCCTCGTTAAGGTGCATTTTCGCTCCAAGAGGAACGAATGAAGCGCCATGCGAAAATCTCCGCTGGCGGCATTAATATTGTTGCCGACCAGGTAGACACGTTTGTCCGGGTTAGCCTTGGCTTCGTTTATAAGCCGCTCGATAAGGCCCGGCCGCCATTCCATGGCCCCGTTCCGATCGGGCAAGTCCATGCCGAAAAATTCCTTCCTCATGGTAAAGCGGCTGAAGTCGACCGGCACAACGGTATTTTTTTCATCAAGCGACAATGCCTTTTCCACGACATTCGGGAATTGATTGTTCGGGAGAAACACAAAAAGCGGCAAGAGGCACGACCTGGCGCGGCTCACCGCAGCCAGTATCTTACGGTAGCTTTTGATGGCGCCGTACAAGGGCTCATCGTCGAATACGCCGTTATCGAATTCATCCATGATCCTGGACACCGAATATTCCTCGCCGGCCTCGATCGCAGCCTTGGAAAACAGGTCCCGGTAAAAAGGTGACTCGAACATGTTCTTCAAGAACTGCGCAAAATGCGCACGCGAACTTTGCGCCTCCCCTACAAACTGGGCCGGGCCGGACGGGGGCCTTTTTTCGCTCTCGGAAAGTTTTATAAACCTGCCGTACACGGTCCATGCCGTCAGGACAAAGAAGCTGAACAGCTTCTTCAGCTGTTCCGTCGAATCCTTGCTGCGGAGATAATACCTGCTGAATATCTCCATGAACCTGCGGCTTTCGCGGAAAACGAATTTTTCCTCCGATTGTATGGCGCCGGTTCCGCTTAAGTCCCTGAGTCTCTTGTCCATGGCTATACTTAACGTGCGAATCGACCGCGCCTCTTCTCTTTCCAGTGTGAGCGCCTTTCCCGAAGTGCGCCGGCTTATAACGCCCTGTATGCCGGCAACGCGGGTCAGTTGGTAATCGCGGAGCGTGTCCGTTTTATTTCCCAGGACGGCGGTGACAATGGCCGTCACATCGTCTATGTCCAGGCCGTCGCAGAGTTCGGTATAATGGAATTGCAGGTACAGCACCCAGTCCATGACAGTCGACGGCTGGTCACCGTCCATTGTCGCGATGACCATTGCCTCACCCTGCCCGAGCGCCCGGACGTCAGCCAATAATCCCAGATCCGGAGTTCCAAGCCCATGACGCTGGAGGAAATCCTGAAACCCCTCCCTTTGGCCGGCCTTTTGGGGATCGTTTAAAAGATTGTTGATCGCCGCATGCAGCTGTACCGCAACCGGCGGCTCATCCCGCCACACCGACAAGGATTCCTTGACTTTTATGCCCAAATCAAACAATTCTTTTGAGATATCGCCATCGTACTTATAAAGCATCGCAAGGCTGTCGACAAACGCCAGGCGGTGGACCAGCGGACTTTCGAAGGTATCGTTCGTGGTTTGAAGCCAAAGGCATGCGTCAAGTTCATGCTGAAATCCTGCCTGCATTACCGCCAGAGGCTCACGGCATATTATGATGTTCAAGAGGCCCTTGTTATCGCGGGCGACAAAATGCCCCCCATAGATCTGCCGGCCATCCGTATCGACGAGCCTATCCACAAAATACACATTGATCCCGTCCTGGAGTATCCCGTTTATATAAACGCAACCGTCCCTGACCGCATACCGGCCCTTATGGCCGAACGTAATGGATTGCCCTGTTGTCGCGCGCCTTTTTATATCTGCCAGGTCGATGACCCTGCCCATGACACCGCGCATCCGCTGGATAAACGTTTTTACTACCTCCAGACATTCGTCCGAAGAACGGTGTATGCGGCCGAAATCGTTTGCCATCAACATTATAAAATCGCTCCAGGGGAACTTATATATCGCGGCGTCATAATCATGTACATCCATAGTATCAAAACCGTCATGCAGGTTAACGTTTGCCGCGCGCCACCATAACCGGTACGCCTCTTTTTTCCACCTCATCGCGTCTGTCCGGGTCCCGAGAAGCGCCCGCACATAAGCGCTCGGATGTGTCCTGACAAGTTCCTGAAAAGACGTGGCATCGATCGTCTTCAGGATCATGGCCCGGTCGTCCCGGATAACACCTAGTATCTTTTGCTTTAACCTTAAAAACGACTGTTCAAGCATCTGCCTTCCCTGACTGCCCGCCAGGGTATACCATTCTTCTACTGTCGCAAGGAATCCCTTTCCGCCGGAAAGCGCCGCTTTTTCTTTAGCAAGGCCGACCATGGCCCCGTCCATTGCCAGCCATATGAGAGGAGAATGGCTCCAGTTCCCCATGGCATTTATAATATACGCGGCACGGCTTGCCGAAAGTAGCGGGTTTATGAGTATATCGCGCAGGGTGTTAGCGGATTCCGGGCGGCGATGGCCGGCATTCAATAGGGTATTTACTGCGCCCTGCATCAGGAGATCAGGCGTCTCTTCGGAAACGATCAGCGCGGTCAAATAAGGGGCCATGTCCTTTACGGTCCTTGCGCTGGCCTCACCATCGGCAAATGCGGCTTGAGCCAGACAGTCAAGGGCCTTTCTTTTAATTTCCATTGTTGCTTCCGGCAGATCGCTTTCGGCGATCTGTCGCAATACATCATTTGCCTCCATAGATTCTCTCCTGGCCGAATCGGTCAATTCGTCAAAGGCTTGTTTTTGTGACTGAGGAGTATGCCCCTCGCCCAGTATGGCCGCTTTAAGACCGGCGGTACGCCCTTTGAGCATACCGTTTGTTTCACCGCCCATCATCGCCATGACAATAGTCCCATCGGCGCCGGGTACCGGCATAAGGAGCGAATATTGTCGATCCGGTAAACCAAGTTGAATCTCAAGGCAGGAAGAGATCCAGCGGTACAATTTTTCTACATCCGCCATTATACGGTCGCCATAAAAATCACCTATCGTTCCCGCCATTGCGATCGCCACCCCCCAGTTCCCGCCGACCATACAACCGAGCCCGATCGCCCCAAGCGTCAGGATCCCGCGCATTTGGAAAGTCGTGCCCGGGCCAGCCTGCCCGCGGCCTCCTTGGGGTTTCTGCATAAAATCCCACATAGCATCCTTACATTGATCTATAGAACGATGTACCCGTTCAAAATCATTGGTCATGAGATCGACAAAGTCATCCCACGGCAGTTTATACACTGTGGTGCTGAAGTCCTGGATATCCATATCATCAAACCTGGCCGGCAGGTCGACGTGCGTTTCCTGGCGCCATAAGCGATACGCTTCTTTTTTCCACCTCATCGCGTCTATCCGGGTCCCGCACAATGTGCATAAATATCCCACCGTATCCGTTTCGGTAAGTTTCTTGAAAAGGTCCGCACGTACTGTCCGCAGGATAATAGCCCGGTCATCACGTACACTATCTAAGACCTTCTTGCCCAGCGCTATCAGTGATCTTTCCAGCGCTTGCCGCCCTTCGATCTTTGCCAAGTCATACCACTTCTTAAATGGTAAAAGAAAACCCTTTTGTCCCGCATAATAACGTATAGCAGCGTGTAATGCCGCCCAACCTAAAAACCCGTTATCGTAACTGCCCCAACTCCCTATATGCGACACAATATATGCGGCTTTATCCGGCTTAATATCGGAATTGATCAGCATATCACGCAGCACAACGGCGGCCCATTTGCTTTCTTCATGGGAAGCACGTAATAATACAGAAAGTGCTGCCCATCTAAGCTCCTCGGGGGTTTCTTCGGAAAGGATAGTATTGCTTAAATATTTTCCTATGTTCCTGATCGTGTTCGGAATTTTGCCGCGGCTTCTTGCGATCGCATCGTCCAAACGACGCAGCGCCCATACCGTTTCCTCCGGTGTCATGTCCGGCGAATTGCCTCCGGCAATCTTTCTGACGATCGCCAATGAGGTGTCGAGTTCCGCAGCAGCCATCCTGTTCCTATATATGTCTTTCATTTTCTGTTTTATCCTGTTTAAGATATAAGTTCCATAAAAATCAACCGTTGCCCCGCCAACCGCAACCGCTACCCCCCACCACGGCCCGACTGCCGCTCCTATAGCATAGCCGGCGCCGATCGCCCCGAGCGTCAGGATCCCGCGCATCCGTGCGGTGGTGTCCGGGCCGGGTCGGCCGCGGCCCGAACGGCCCTCTGCCATATACTCTTGCATGACCTTCTGGCACTGGTCCGGCGAGCGATGGATCCTCTCAAAATCGCGGGACATCAATGTCACAAAATCGTTCCACGGAAGCTTGTATACCGGAATCGAAAAATTCTGGATATCCAGACTATCGAATTCACGAGGCAGGTCGGCATGCGTATATTGGCACCATAACCGGTACGCCTCTTTCTTCCATTGCATCGCGGTCTGCCGGGTGCCGAGAAGGGCCCGCATGTACGCTCCCGTATCGGCGGCGACAAGCTCCTGAAAACAAAGCTTATGGATCGTCCGCATGATAAGGGCCCGGTCATCGCGTATACCGGTCAACATTTTTCTTCCTGCGTCGCTAAAAGATGATTCTAATACGCCCCGGCCGCTGTCGTCTGTCGCGTCATACCATTCTTTCACTTTTGCCAGAAAATCCTTGTGCTCTGCCTTTGGCCCTGCCGCATATGACTCCAGAGAAAGCTCCCGCAGGGCTTTTTTCACAGCGCGCGCTATCGGTCTCTCTGAGTCGGGATATAATACTTTACCTTCTGCGATCTGCTACAAAATATACGCGGCACGTTCGGGCGTCGCGTTCGCATCTTTCAATATAACACGGAAC
>JAQURW010000051.1 GCA_028715425.1 Candidatus Omnitrophota bacterium | reverse complement strand
TCTCTAAAAATTCCTTTTCGACCTCGTTCAAAAAGCCGATTAGAACGAGAAAACTTCTCGACGGGTCAGATTAATAATAATGATACGTGATAAATTCGATACATTCTGTCGCGTTATCGGGCAGGCACACCATAACAGCCGGCGGGATAAGCACCTCGTACGTTATGTCGCCCACGTCCAAGAGAACACAGGTCTCGCGGCGTTCGCGTATTTTGCCTTTAATTCGTGAAATCATGATAGTTTTTTCATTTCGATATGCACATACCCGATCGCCAGCGCCAGCGCATCGGTCACATCGACCGGTTCCGGCGGCCGTTTCAGCTTTAACATCCCGGTCACCACACGCTGAACCTGCATCTTCGACGCATGCCCGGCCCCGGTGATAGCCTTCTTGACGCGGGTAGACGGATAATTGACCAGTTTCACGCCGGCATGCCCCGCCAGGAGGCATATCACCCCGCGGCTATGCCCCATCAAGATCGCCGTGGCCGGATGTTTATAGTGCGAATATATCTTTTCAAGCACCAGGACATCGGGATGATGTTCCCGGATCAGGTCATTAAGATTATTGTAGATCTTTTTGAGCCGCTCGGCAATACCGCTCGCGGGGGCGGTCCTGATAACGCCGGCTTCGATGAGGGCGATCATGCGGCTATCCCCAGCATCAATGAGCCCGTATCCCGTTATGCCCAGCCCCGGATCGATGCCGAGAATCCGCATGTTATTCTTTTTCCATCTCGTTCATGATCTCATCCGGGATATCGAAATTCGCGTAGACGTTTTGCACGTCGTCATGGTCTTCGAGATCGCCGATAAGGTTGAGGAGTTTTTTGGCCTCATCCCCCACGACCTTGATCGTGTTCTTCGGGATCATGGTGAGTTCGGCAAGCTCGATCTTGATCTTCTTGTCGTCAAGGGCCTTACGGACCTTTTCGAAATCGTTGGGGCTGGTCGTTATCGAATAACCGTTGTCCTCGGTCTGCATGTCCTCGGCGACGGCGTCCAACACAATGTTCATCAGTTTCTCTTCGTCGATGACCGTTTTATTGACGACGAGGTAGCCCTTCTTTTCGTATAACCAGTTAACCGCGCCCTGGGCCGCCATGTTGCCGCCCTTTTTCTCGAATATGCTCCTGATCTCGCTGGTGGTCCTGTTCCTGTTATCGGACAGCACCATGATGAGGAGCGCCACACCGCCCGGCCCGTACCCTTCGTAGGTTATTTCCTCGAGGGTCATGCCTTCGAGTTCGCCGGTGCCTTTCTTAACTGCGCGGTCTATATTGTCGTTCGGCATATTCGCGTCTTTGGCCTTTTGGATAGCCATACGCAGGCGCGGGTTGGCATCAGGGTTCCCGCCGCCCTGGCGCGCCGAAATCGTCAATTCGCGGATGATCTTCGTGAACATCGCGCCTCTTTTTGAATCGAGCGCCGCTTTTTTATGTTTGATCGTCGCCCATTTTGAATGTCCCGACATGATTCCTCCTCTATCGTAATGTTGAGCTATTCTTCTTTTTCCTCGACCCTGTTCTTCTGTGCGTGCGTGATAATGTTCTGCGCTATGTTAGACGGAACGACCTCATAATGCGAAAAATGCATCGTGTAAGTCCCGCGTCCTGCCGTTATCGATTTCAGCTCGTTAACGTATTTATACATTTCCTCAAGCGGCACCTGCGCCTTGATGGTCTGGGCGCCTTCGCCGGGCTCCATCCCCATGATGCGGCCCCTGCGCTGGTTCAAACTGCCCGTGATATCACCCATATATTCGTCGGGCACAACGACATCGACGTCCATGATCGGTTCCAGGATGACCGGCTTTGCCTTGGTGCAGGCCTCCTTGAACCCGTGGCGAGCCGCTATCTGGAACGCTATATCCTTGGAATCGACGGGATGGGTCTTGCCGTCGTAAACAACTGCCCGTACGTCCACTATCGGGAATCCGGCCAGGATACCCGTATCGAGAGCAGTCTTGATGCCTTTTTCACAGCTGACAACGAAGGGGCCCGGGATAGAACCGCCGACGATCTCGTCAACGAACTCGAACCCTGCGCCGCGCTGCATCGGCTCGACCCGCAGCCATACTTCGGCGAACTGGCCGGCGCCGCCTGACTGCTTTTTGTGGCGGTATTGCGCATCTCCCTTGCCGGTAATGGTCTCTTTATACGCAACCTTGGGCGTCCCTATTTCGACCTGCACGCCATACCGCTTGATCAGGCGGTTAATCATGATATTCAAATGCAGATCGCCCATGCCTGAAATGATCATTTCGCGGGTCTGGGCGTCGCGGGTGGTGACAAAGGTAGAATCTTCTGCGGTCAACTTATGAAGCGAGGTCGATATTTTGTCCTCATCGGCCCTGGTCTTCGGTTTAATGGAAAACGATATCGCCGGCTCAGGGAACGGTACCTTGTCGAATTTGACCGGATTTTTCTCGTCGGTCAACGTATCGCCGGTTTGAGCGCTCTTGAGCTTGGAAACACAGCCGATGTCACCGGCATGCAGATCGGCAACCGCCGTATCCTTCTTGCCGTTCAAAACGAAGATCTGCCCGAATTTTTCCCTGACACCCTGCGTCGTGTTGAGAACGTTGGCGTTGGCAGCAACCTTACCCGAATATACCTTCATGATCGATATCTGCCCCAGGTAAGGGTCTGATATCGTCTTAAAAATCTGCGCCGCAAAAGGGCCGTCAGTTTTGACCGGAAGCAAAAGGCGCTGGTTCGCGGCATCGGTCACTTCGATACCCGGCCGATCAAGCGGCGACGGGAACGCTGTCACGATGGCATCCAGCATTTCCCGGATACCGATGTTGGACGTCGCAGCGCCCGCGAATACCGGCACGACCATACCGCCGATAACAGCCTTGCGGAAAGCGCCGGCAAGCTCATTGGCCGAAAGGGCCCCTTCCCCCAGATATTTTTCCAGCAGGGTATCGTCGGATTCGGCGATAGATTCGGCCAGCGATTCGGACAACACGGCAACCGTATCTTTATCGCCGGCGTCTATTTTATCCGTCCCTTCCTTGGTGATCAGATTGGCAACACCTTTGAAGGAAGCCTCTTCACCGATCGGATAGGTCACTGCGGAGCATTGTTTGCCGAATTTCTTTGTCATCTGGTCCATGCATTTATTAAAATCCGCGTGCTCTTTATCCATACGGTTCACAAACACCAGGAACGGCATCCCTTTTTTCTTTATCATTTTGTAGAACCGGTCCGTGGCGATCTCGATGCCGTTCTGAGCATTCACCACCAGTATCGCCGCATCAGCGGCTGACATAGCGCCGATAACCTCACCGAGAAAGTCGCTGTATCCCGGGGTATCGATAATATTGATCTTGGTGCCTTTATACGTAAGCCAGCCTACTGCCGAGTTGATGGACGTCTTACGCTCGATCTCGTCTTCATTATAATCGGAAACCGTGTTGCCTTCGATTACGGAACCGGCCTTGGGGATAGACCCGCCGTCCGCCAAAAGTTGCTCAAAAACCGATGTCTTTCCGGATTCCTGGTGCCCAAGAATGATAACATTTCTGATATCCTTCGTCTCGACAACCATCGCAACTCCTTTATTTCATATAATTTGTTATAAAAGGCGCTCTCGGGAAAGTACCGTATTACTATATAGTATGAGGCAGGCTTTTGTCAACCATAAAAATAGCCGGGACTGACCGGGGGGTCAGTTCCAGCTTTGCCAAGCGTAGGAGGAGGTGGTTTGTACAAATCCAGTATAGCACAGGCACGGATTTAGAGGTAACAGAAGTGTAAAAGGAGTGTCATACATGCGTAACCGTTATAGTGCCCCAAAATCAAATCATGGCTCGCATTTCTTCGAAATGCTCACGCATTGATTGTGGAGTGTCAAAATTTTGATAGCCCAGATAGCGGGCTATCAAAATTTCTCCTAATCATGCGTAAACTTGTACCCTGCGCCGCGAATGCTCAGGAGGTACTGCGGGTCCGCAGGCTTTTTTTCTATTTGTTTCCTGATCCGCGCCACAAAGTTATCGACAGTACGTGTTGTCGGGAACGTCTCGTATCCCCAGACCACGTCAAGGAGGTCATTACGGGTAACGACTTCACCCTTGCGTTTTATGAAATACTCAAGGACCTCGAACTCGCGTTTGGAAAGTTTGAGGAGTTTCTTCCCTCTCCAGGCCTCGTATTTCACGAAGTCGACCTTGATATCGTCGAACTCGTAGTTCTCCAGTTTTTCTTTTTTGGCCTTATCGTGCACCGCTACCCGCCTCAGCACTGCCCGTATGCGCGCGATAACCTCATTGACGCTGAACGGCTTGGTGATATAATCATCCGCGCCGAGTTCCAGACCCAGGATCTTGTCCGACTCCTTGCTCTTGGCAGTCAACATTATAATAGGCACCGATATCTTCTTCTTCTTTATCTCACGGCATATGTCAAGCCCGCTCATGTCGGGCAGCATAAGGTCCAGGAGTATAAGATCGACATTCTCCCCGAGCGCCGTGGCAAGGCCGTTTTTGCCGATGCTCTCACCGATGACATCGAACCCTTCGGCCTTAAGATTATCCATGAGACCCTTCAGGATATTCTTTTCATCTTCGATGACCAGCACCTTTTTCATAATGTATACCCCCTTTTTAATGTGGCAACCATATCGTAAATATGCTTCCTTTATTCAATTCGCTTTCGACCCAGATCTTGCCGCCGTGGGCCTCGACAACGCTTTTGGAAAAATTAAGGCCGATACCGCTTCCTTTGATATCCTTGATCGCCTCACGGTCGGCGCGGTAAAATTTATCGAACAGCTTCCCGAGCTTGTCTTTCGGGATCCCGACCCCGTGGTCGGTCACGCTCGCGTAGACACCGCTATCGTCTTTCCATACCCTAAGTTTAGCATACTTTTCGGTATTTGAGTACTTATATGCGTTGGTAAGAAGGTTTAAGAACACCTGGAGCATGGCATCCTCGTCGACCTCGACATCGGGTACATCGTCGGCATAATCCTCCTCAACGGAAAAATGTTCGTCCTGCACCTGGTTCTTATAAATAGTCGCGGCATTTTTGATAATGGCCCTGATATCGACCGACTCGAAAGAAAATACCTTTTTCCCTTTTTCAAGCTTCTGGAAATCGAGGATCTTATTGATGAAACGCGTCAGGCGGTCCGTCTCGCGGATGATCGTCAAATAATATTCCTTGATCTTGTCCGGGTCGGTAACCCGCCCCATGTTGAGGGTTTCGGTGAACATCTTGATGGCCGCCAGCGGCGTCTTGAGTTCATGCGAAACACTGGCGATAAAATCGTCTTTCATTTCCCGTATCTGCGCCTTATTGTGGATATTACTGAGCAGGAGATAGACGCCCGACAGAAATATGACCATCGATGTCCCGTAGAGGAGTGTCGTCTTGGCAAGTTTAAACCCTTCCTGCTTGCGCAATTTTGCGTATGACAGTTTCATGCGTTGATTATCCTTGAGCGGATCGAAAATGATATCCGGCGGGGTATTGCCGGCCTCATCGGTGATCCTGAAATAGAACCCCCACATCCCGTGTTGTTCGACGCTTTTGATCAGGATCTCGTTCCACCCCTTTTTGAAGGTGACCCTGACGACATCGCTGTCGTACTGCGCCGGCTTTAATATCGCCTCTTTTTTGAATACCGGGGTTCCGTTCAGCCACACGACCATCGGGTCGTCGGTGCCGATCCTGAACTGAAGTTTCTGTTCGCGCTCCGCATAGGCATACGTCAGGCAATAAGCGACCACCATGTCGTTCTTGACAAAGATATTGTTCAGATCGACATACCCGGAATCGTCGTAGCCGAACGGACGGCGCCATTCGATGTTCTTGCCGTCAGAACCCGTATATGCCTTCGCGGTATCAGGGTTCGATTCGGGGCCGTACTCCCTTGCCAAGGCGTTCTTCCCCGTATACGGGAACGGCCCCAGCACATACCAGTCCCTGATCAGTTTTTTATCCTTGGCTAGTTCCAGCGCCTCCATCCGGGCCAGACCGTACATCGACCATGTATTAAGAGGCGAAAGCTCGATGCCCTTGCGGTAATTCTTGATGGCTTCGTCTATCTCGTTCTTTTTTTCATACACCAGCCCGAGATCGGTATAGACCTTAGGATGATTGGGATTGAGCGTGACGACCTTATTGAAATAGGTCATCGCCGTATCGGGATCATTGTAGCCGTTCAGATAGATATTGCCGATATCTTCGTAGTAGTCCTGGTTCGAACTGTCCATCGACAGCAGCTTTTTGATAAGGTAAAGCGCCTTATCATATTTGCCCTGGTCCATGTACGTCTCATAAAGGCTTTTGATATAGGTAAAAAAGATGGCCGGGTCTTTTGTCTCTTCCTTGGCCTCCTCGCCTGCCGGCAGGCGGCCATCCTTGCCCTGGAATTTGTTATAAAGGTTCGCCAGGCGCGCTTCAGCGCTCTTTGCGTATTCGCCGACCCCGGGATAGTTCAGGATGATCTTCAGATATTCGGCCGTCGCCTCATTGTCCTTGCCCTGGGATTCCAGCACCTCGGCTATTTTAAAATGAGCTTCCGCAAGAACCGCAGGGTCTGTTTCTTCTTTTATGATCTGGCGATATATTTTAATTACTTCATCGGGATTAGCAGGGCTTGTTGATGCGGGTTCGGCATGGCTGTATAATGTTGCCAATACAAGTATTATCGATATAATAATACCCTTGTAGAGGCGTTCATAAGATTTCATGGTAAAAAGTATACCATGTAAAACGCCCAGGGGCAAATTAGGGGATGTTTTTTTCGAGGTCGTTGTCTTCCAGGTCAGACTCTTTTTCGAGCTCTTTGCCGACCGGCGTTTCGACGGCATCGCCATCCTTGCCGTTCGTATCCTCATCGATCTCACCCGCCGTTACCGGACCTCCGCCTCCACCGCCCTTATGCGAAACCACGGCAGGCGCATGGCCGGCCTTTTGGGCAGGAGGCAATGCAAAGACGATCGCCGCAGACAGCATAAAATATACAAATCCCGTAACAAATGATTTTATCATGGCAGCCTCCGGTACAAGTATGGCATATTTTTGGTAAAAATTCAAATTACGCCGAAGCCGCGGTTTCGAGGTCGATCTTGCGAAGTTTGTCAAAGTCGCCGCTGACCGGTTCAATTTTGGGTAAGCACAATACGAGGGTCCCGTTTAAAAGCTGCTCTGCGTTAAATGCCGTCTGTCCCTTGGTCATCTGTTTGACACATTCACTAACAAGGTTTTCCAAAACCGCAATGCGCTGGTCATCAACGCCCTCAAAGGTTTTTTGGGACCAGATATAATTCGCAAAGATCGGCCCCGCGAATATCTGCCAGGAGACCGGGATATAGTCGCCGCGCAAGCCTGTGCTGTTTGCCAACCGCCGCAGGTTCCGGAATTCAGGAAGCTCCGTATCGGCACGGTCCGGCGCCGACACTGTCCAGACAAAAGTCCGGTCGCGGGTAATAGCTGCCGTTCTCTGCAGTTCCGCTATCCTATCCGTAAAGATCCTTATACGCTCCAGGTTGGCCTTGTCGTTGGAGCCGTCATCAGCATAGACAACGCAGCGGACATGGCCGTCGCCGATCTTCGCTCCCGTTCGGCATGCCTGGATCTTTCGCGCAAAACTCGTTCCGTGTTTTTCGATTATTGAGCGGCCATCGCCGTTCTTCACTACGATGCGGTTGATCTCATCCGCGTTTGCGCCTCTGTTAACCTTGACAACCACACCGACGATACACGGTTCGGCCATGTATGATCCCTTGTAGGCACTATCAACTAATTTGTCTCCGGTTGTTTTGATATCTCGTTCGGTATAAGGAACTTGAGGCTGTGGTAATATTTTCCTGGCGCTTATCTCAAATAAAAGGAACGGTTTGTGCGTCCTGGAATCGGTCGCGCTTTCTACATGGTCGATCGTCAGGCTAAAGCCTGCCGCTTCGATCTCTGCCGCGATCAATGCCAGCACCTTAAATTGATTTGCATACGTTTCCCTGGTATACCTATTTAAAACAAAACCGTCTACCGTGACCCCCCGTGTCTCAAGCATATACGTAATAGGATCTCCGTCAAACGGCGTCTCCAAAAGATCGCGGAATTCGTCGGTCCTGTCATAGATATGGAACGTCCCATCTGACGAAAGGACAGAGGAAACCTTGCTAAAAACAAGTTCCCGCGCTTTTTGACGGCGTTGTTCAACCGTGCCTTCGCCGACCGGGGATAGGTGATGCAGCATACTCGACGCGCGGACATGCTGAAAAGATATTCCCGGATCATACTGGGCAATCGCCCCCTCGACAACCTCGACATTGGAACGTCCGGTCATCTCACAATATTTTTTGACCGATCGCGCCGCAAAAGGGCTATCGTCCAGAAGCACCAGCTTATGCGCCCCTGTCCAATGAGTACTATGGTATATGCCCGTAATGCCGGTACCGATATCAAGGGTATCTCCGTCGCCGTAATCTATCGGCCTTTCGGCCGTTGAGCCGCGCATGACATCTTCGTCCGGGAAGGCGGCATAATAAGCGGCGTATGCGTCGCTGAACGCATTGACTAGTCTATCGCGATCCTCGACCGTTGCAGACCGAAAGGCCCATCGGCCGATGTCTTCTATGCGGCCTATCAAATTCCGGAATGCTTCAGTTTGATCCTGCCGGTCAGACTGCCGCAACACAGCCCTTTCAGCCGGAAGGTCGTCAAAAAACAGGCCGGCAAATCCCATAATGTTATAACCGGATAGATCCGTCACCAGATCATCAGAGGCGAATATATTGGTGGCAAGGTCCAAAAATAAAGGATACGATATCCAGCGGATATCCTGCCAGGTGATCGGGCACCCATAAAGTTTGAGAGACTCCGTATGCTCGGCGCCGTATTTCCCGGCAAACGAAGCCAATTCATCCAGAGCGCGAGAGGTCAGCATTTCCACATCTTCCGGTGTCGTCCGCGGGCTCGGCGAGCTTTGGGGTATTTTGGTCTGCCCGATCGCGCCCGTAAGCTGTCTATCATGTTCCTTAAAGAGTTGCCGCTGTATAATCCGTAACAGATAGTGCTGGTTCCGCCGTATGTTGAGCATCCGCTGGCTCCAATCGATCCATCCTTCGCCGTCCGTTCGAAGGCTGTCCATTGCCTCGCGGACATCCAAAGTCCAATGCTGACCGAAAACCGTTATCCTCATTTCGCCGGTCTCTTTCTTTATCGTAATCCCCATTTCGCCGGACGCGATAGCAAACTCCGCGCACTCATGGAAAAATGCCACAGGGTCATTGATAAAATCTTTGTGAATAGCTATCAAACGGTCACGACGCGCATCTCGTGTAAAACCAAAAAGGTCGGCAATGACTTCATCGAACGTATAAACATCCGGTCTCATAAAATCAAGGAACTGGGCCATGGTATCCATTATTTCCTTCGCGGTATCGTTTAAAATACCGATCCCTTTAAGGCTGTCGATACGTTGTTTAAAATCAATGCCCTGAACCGCTGCCAACGGCAGGTCATACTGTTCTCCGCTGTCATAATCTTCGACCCTGGCAGCCACAACGTTGGTGCCGGACGCAGTATCGCGGAGGATATCGGTAACGTGAACAGCCTTCCCTATCCTGGCGGCATACATGACAGGTCCTTTTGTCTTTCGCGACGGCCTTTTTCCGGGCTCAAGTAACGGCTGGGCCCCAGGTTGCGGTACAGGCTTTTGTTCAACCTCAGCAGGTTTCGATTGGATATCCGCGTTCCGGGCCCCCTTCTTTTCCGGTTCCCAGTAAAGTTTATCCCATAAAGATTCAGGTATTTTAACCTCTATGCCCCGCTCATTAAAATACCTGATCATTCTTTCAAATCTGTCCTTATCGCCCTTTTCGAACGATTGCAAAAAGAGCCCGGCTAAACGGTAAAGTCTCACCTCACGTTTATAATCGTTGAGCAGGTCGGCTTCAAGCCCCTTTTGTATCCCCTCGGGCATTTCAAAAATATCACCGCCCGCTGCCAGGGCTCCGATGATATAGGCTATTGCTTCTTCATAGGGGATCGGGGTGTTGGCATAATTCGGGTATTGCTTCAGTGCTTCACATAATTTCCAGAAACATGCCAAAGGGGCATTGCTGCCCTCGATCGGCTCCTTGGCGCTTATCGTATCGATATTCTTCCATCCGAATACGTCGCCAAGAAACGGCTGCCCCGTTATAAACCAATCACTGGTCTTGATAAATGGGATCCTGGGCGGATATTTATTCCGGTATTGGGCCATAATAGCGTGATAACCTTCATGGAACGCTATGCCTATCGCGCGCTGGCGCGTCTTTTTATCGAGCCTTTGATTCAGCAGGAACTCGGTCGTAAAATCGTCAAAGTTCATCGACGGTCGGGTAAGACCGGGCACCGATACGAATACATGCCTGCCGTCCCATTCGGCAAATCCGGCAACCAGGCGCGCGTCCGTTATTCCCCGTTCCCGGCATATCGCAAGCAATTTTTCCGGCGTTACAAAGGTCACCTTATCGAGCCCGATCCTGCCGTAGAGCATCGCCAAATATTTGAGCTCATCTTCCCGTTCAATCAGGCTATTAAAAATCTTGTTCATTCTATCGATTTCATTCAGGGAATAAGCAGCCATCATTCCTGCAGTTAAAACTCCTGCCTCATGCAAAAGTTGCCGCCTGTTTATAGCCCTTGTGCCGGCCGGAGTTTTAACTTCTTTCTTCGTCTGAACAAACCTGTCCCACAACCCGCTTGCAGCCGTTCCTGCCGTAAACATAAGGGCCGGAGCAGATACTGCGATGGACAGCCAGTTCAAGACCGTCGGTTCGCCCCATACTATTACACGAAGTGTCGTTATCAAAAGCACGAAAAACGCTCCGGAAAAAGCTATGAGCGCCGACGTCCTTATGACCGGCAGCCAACCCGTATCAGGTTCTATGGCAGCCGGCCGTTCCCGCGCTTCGACAGACCTGACGAACCTCATCCCGTTATCTTCATGATCTTTGCCGGTGGGTCTGATATGTTCGTACTCGTGCATAGCGACATAATGGGCTGCTTTTACAGGATTGTTTGCGGAGAAGATAAGCGGCAGCGATATATGTATTCTGGTTCCGTTTCCGTTAAAATGCCCGCCGGCATAGAGCGGCTCGCCGGTTTCAGGGTCGTGTATCCACCATAATTTCTTACCGCCAGGAGGAATGGCAAAAAATATACGGATCTTTTTCGGGTCCGAATCGTTCAGCTTCATTTCGGGTATTACCGCGCCGAGATGCTTGATCATCCTGACAAGCTGCCGGGCCTGTCCCGGTGTGATTGTGCCTGTCAACTGAAGCGCGAGGATCACCTCGCCGTCGGTCAGCGGTTTCGCCTTAAGATTTTTGTATCTATTTTTCCCTAATATCCCGGGGTCCTTTTTATTCATCGCCCTGGCTAGGTCGTAATAAAACCTTTCAAGTTGCGGGTCTAGAAACTCCTGGTGCCCGGCCTCGCATATCGTGCCGCAGGAGACATGTTTTTCCGCAGAAGACGGTTTCACGATAAATCTATATCCGTTCCTAAGGCGGGGATTGGCCGCAATATCTTTTTCCCCGGCCAGGATGTCCTTAATGATCTTTTCGCACTGAGAAGCGCGCGCACCCATAGCGTTTAGAAATAATTCGAGGTCAAGGTCGCGTGTTTCCATATAGCCCCGTATGAACCCGAACAGGTAGGCACGCCAAAGAATTTCCCGAATATCCGGGTTGAACATGAGTATCCGCCTGTTCGCCGGATGCTTGTCGATCCGCTGTTCTAAACAGGTAAGCTGCTGGCAGGCAATATCGAATATTTGATTCTCGGTCAGAGCCTCTTTAAAATCTTCGGCGTCGATAATGGAAACCGTAGGGAATAACCCGGTGTCGTCCGCTACAAAGTTTTCCGGATGCGGATCAGTGATAAATCCTCCGGTAACCCGATACACTTCCGCAAGGCTATATCCCCAATCCGACATCACGCTTTCAAGCGTCCTGATATCCTGATCGCTTATCGTACCCGATAACCGGGCGCTTAATATCTTTCCCAGGTCCATGCCCGGTATATATTCTTTTAAACTAACGCGGTACATACGGCCGTCGTATGAGAACTGGCATAATGCATAGGGCTTCTGAAACCGTTTCGGATCTCCCGTTTTTGAGTCGCTCAATTGTTCGAGCTTCATATACTCCTCTTTCATCCTGAGATGCCCTGACCGGTCTTCGATATTATAATTGACACTGGCGGTGATATTGATCTTTCGCCGCGATGTTTCGATTATGACATGGTTGACGTAACGGAAAGTTCCCTGCCCCAGAGGGCCGACCTGAACCGCACTTTTCCCGTAAACAATATCGATTACTTCGGCAAGGTTAACACCGCACCGTTCCAATGCCTGCTGAATGGCGATCGTCCTGCCTCCCTCAATCGGCATAAAAAGGCCGGCAATATTATTCTGCATCGAAGTATCCGCTATTTTCTGAGCTTCGCCTTCCTGGATACGAACACAGCGCATAAGAGCGCGGCCGATAGTCCCTGGTTCCGGAAGACTCACGCCCCGCTCGCCCAGCCATGCCGCGATAGTATTCTCCGGCACAAGTTCGTCCTCATTCTGCAACGATACCTCTATATCGGCGACTCCGCTTACAATATAAAAACCTTTATCCTTCCCATGTCCTTTTCCTTGAATATGTGCGAAATCATGCATCGCGATATCATATGCGGCTTGTTTGGCATCCGGTTGGGAAAATATTAACGGTAAGGATATATGAATGCGGGTCCCGGCCTGATTGAAATGCCCTCCGGCATAGAGCGGCCTGAACGTCTCGGGATCGTTGATCCACCATAACTTGGTACGGCCTTCATTGGGAACAGCGAAAAGGATATCGACGGAATCAGGGATCTTTCCTTCTCGACGTATATGACTTATTATTTCTTCGATCTGGTCCTTCACGGCACCGTATTCCTGTAAAACACCTGTCTCGCTGAGCGCATCTATGACTTCTCCCTGCCTCAACGGATCTTCATCAAGATCCA
>JAQURW010000237.1 GCA_028715425.1 Candidatus Omnitrophota bacterium | reverse complement strand
TATGGCATCGAAAACCTGTTTAACGGTTTCTCCCTTATTGATCTCCTTCATAAGGGTTTCGCTGGTCGTCTCCAGGCCGAAGGCTATCATCCTGAAGTTCGCCTGTCGTGCCTTCTTGAGCATCTCTTCGTTCAGGTTGTCACCGCGCATCGATCCGTGGAACTCGACTTTTTTATGAAGCCCTTCGCGCATGACGGCATCGATAAGCGACATGAAACGCCGCGGATCGGCCGCCGGGTTATCGTCCATGAACCATATGACCTTCTGGCCGTAGGTATCGGCAAGGAGGGCTATATCGGCCAGGACCCTTTCGATACTGTGATAACGGTATGTCCTGCCCGATATATTGCGCGACGAACAAAAGGTGCACCCGTAGGGGCATCCCCGCGATGTCAGGAGCGCCGAAAAGGAATGATACCGGTCTATATTCTTCTTAAAAAGATGGTACGGAAAAGCGCCGATATCATCGAGGTTTGCGATAAGCGGCCGGTCCGGGTTATGCGCGATCCGCCCGTTTTTCCTTACCGAAATGCCTTTGATATCGCCGTAATCCCTGCCGGCGGCGACCCGGCCGATAAGCTCTTCGAACGTCTCTTCGCCTTCCCCGCGCACCACGACGTCGACCGCGTCGTGCCGCAGGGCCTCTTCGGGAAGGACCGTCGGATGTATCCCGCCCAGGACAACAATCACCCGGGGATCGATCTTCTTTATCCTTGCCGCAAGGTCATAGGCGCGTTTCGACGTGATCGTCAGCGTGCTTATACCGACGATCCTGGGTTCCTTGAGATTGCCGACGAGCCGCGCGAGGCCGCTGTCGTTTATATAATCGATCTGCTCATCGACGATATCGAAGGCGTCGATGCCGCGTTTGATCAAAAAAGCCGCCAGGCTCGCCAGGCTTGTCGGCACGACCGTCGTTATGATCGCGTTGACGACCTTATTTTGCGATGCCGGATTTACCGCCGGATTTATAAGTAAAATACCCTTGTCCTTATGCCCGTTCATTTCATCCTTATTCTACGTTCCTTAAGACACGCGCAGGGTTACCCGCAACGACCAACCCTTTACCGACATTGTCGATGACATTAGCCCCTAACCCGACCAGGCTCCGTTCGCCTATGGAGACATGATCGCACACTAACGAGCCGGAAGCGATGTAACAGTTCCCGCCGATCGAGACGTTCCCTGATACGACAACGCCCGCGCCTACGCAGGTATAGTCGCCGATAACGCTGTCATGAGAAATGACCGAGTTCGGCAGGATTATACAGTGTTTGCCGATCCTTACATCCGGGCCTATGACGACATTCGCCATGATAAGCGTATCACATCCGATTACCGCATTTTCAGCCACGACCGCCCGGGGATGGATCACGGTGGTAAAGCGCGTTTCGGATATTTTTAAATTATCTATCGCATTTTTTCTCGTTATATAATTCTCGGGGTTCCCCGGCACCGCCAGGACACGCGCCCCGGGAAATTTCTTCAGATAATCCCTGCCGCCCAGGACCGGGGTCTCTTCGTACGACGTTCCCCAGAGAGCCTTATTATCGTCGATAAAACCGATGACCCGCTTCGCACCCCCTGCCTTATTTATGTCCCGGACCACACCTAAGGCCTCCCGGCTGTTCCCGCCGAAAGGGAACAAGATCAGGTCTTCAGATCTTTTTGAGCGTTTTAACGATTGTTTTGACATCTTCACCTCTCATGTGATGGTAGAGCGGTAAAAGGACCGCGGTATCGCGTGCCTGTTCCGAATGAGGCAGCCGTATATCTGAGCCGTACGCCTTTTCCTGATGCGCATTCATTATGCCCCTGCGGGTCGATATCCCGGCATTCAACATATGCTGCATGAGCCCCTTCTGATCCAGCGGGGCGCCGTCCAGGATCGTGACCGCGTAGCTTTGCCAGTTCGACCGCGCGTATACCGGCTCGCCCGGCGCCTTCAGCCACCCGACCGTCGCCAGTTCCTTGGCATATATCCGGGCGAGTTCCCTGCGTTTTTTTATTATCATCTCTATCTTTTTCATCTGTTCACAACCGACCGCGGCATGGATATCGGACATCCGGTAATTGTATCCGGTCTCTTCATATTCCTCAAAGAGGACTTTTTTGGCATGGTGCCGTACCGAATCCGAAACGCTCATGCCGTGATGCCTTAAAAGGCGGAAGGTCCGGTCGAAACTACGTTGACGGGCAGTGATCATGCCTCCTTCACCTGTCGTTATTAATTTCCGCGGGTGGAAACTGAAACATGCGGCGTCCGCGTGCGGTTTGCCGATCTTTTCCCACGTTGCTCCGCCGGTGAACGATATCTCGCTCCCGACGGCACAGGCGGCGTCCTCTATGACGGGCAGTTTGAATTTACCGGCCAGCTTGAGTATCCTCTTAAGGTCGCACGGCATACCCATCTGATGGACCGGCATAAGGCCAGCCAGGCGTCCGGCCGTTTTTTTATCGCTGAAATATTGTTTATTGCGGCTCCATACCGGCAGTCGCCCGGTTTTTTTGTAGAAGAGTACGCCCCCCCTGTTCACAAAGTCATGCCTTAGGCATTCTTCCAGGCTGTCAGGCGACATATTAAAGGTATCGCGGTCAATATCCACAAAGACGGGCTCTGCCCCGCAATACCGTATGCTGTTGGCAGTCGCAATAAAGGAATGACTCGCCGTGATAACGACATCCCCCGGCCCGACACCTGCCGCCAAGAGTGCCAGCTGGAGCGCTGTCGTGCAGCTCGATACCGCGCACGCGTAGTCCGCGCCGGCGTAGGTTGCGAACATTTCTTCGAATCGTTTGACCGCCGGGCCCTGCGTGACCCACCCGGACCTTATAACATCCGTGACTGCCTTTATTTCCCGAGCATCAAAAAACGGTTTTGTTATTGGTATCATGGTTCTCTTTCTCTTGTTTGTCCAGCCACATGACCAGACGTTTCAATCCTTCCTTCAGGTCGACCTCGGCCGTGAACCCGAGCGATTTCCGCGCCTTCGCCGTATCCGCCAGGCGGCGATAGACCTCGACTTTTTTACGCGCATCCGAGACAGGGACATATTCCGGCTCAAGGCCGCTTGCCATGACCTCGAGAAGCAGCTTAGCAAGGCCCTCAAGCGACGTCTCCACACCGCTGGCGACGTTAAATGCCTCATCGTGCGCGTCTGATTTGAGCGCAGCGATAGTCGCCCTGGCTACGTCCCCGACATACACGAAATCCATGGTCTGTTTTCCGTCGCCGTATATGAGCGGCCGTTTCCCCTCCTTTATACAATGGTACCATTTGATAAGTACCTCCGTATACTTGCCGTGTATGTCCATGCGGGGGCCGAATATGTTAAAATACCTCAAGGCGGCATATTCGAGCCCGTACATATGATAGAACGAACGGAACATAAGCTCGTTCGCCGTCTTCGCAGCGCCGTACAGGGTGTGATTATTATACGGATGATGGGTTTCATTCGTCGGAAAGGTGTCTGCCTGGCCGTAGAGAGAAGCCGACGACGCCAGGACGGCCTTTTTTACCGTATGCTGCACACAGGCCTCTAATACGTTAAACGTCCCGTCGAACATGACCTC
>JAQURW010000050.1 GCA_028715425.1 Candidatus Omnitrophota bacterium | reverse complement strand
CCTCGTATGCCCTCGACGCGACGCGCCTGGAAACGGCGGTAAGGGTCGTTCTGCGGCAGACCATGCCGGGTATCGTTACCGCGGTGCTCCTGGCATTCGGCAGGGGGATCGGCGACGCTGCGTCGCTTTTATTTACCGCGGGTTTTACGGATTCGCTCCCGTCGTCGCTTTTGCAGCCGGCGGCGACCCTGCCCCTGGCGATATTTTTTCAGTTCGGCACGCCGATGCCCGAGGTCCAGGGGCGGGCATACGCCTCGGCGCTTATTTTAACGGTCCTTATTCTGGCGATCAGTATCGTGTCCCGGTTGCTGACAAAACGGTTTACGCGGAACGTGGTTCGATAACACGGCAGGGAAGAATGACGGCATCATTTGCAACAACACATATCAGTATCAAGGGCCTGAACGTTTATTACGGGAAAGACCATGCCTTAAAGGATATTACGGTCGAGATCCCGGATAAGAAGATAACGGTCATTATCGGCCCGTCCGGTTGCGGAAAGACGACGCTCCTCAGGTCGTTCAACCGCCTCCTTGACCCCGCGGATAATATCAAGGTGACCGGGAAGGTCGTGGTCGGCGGGGAAGACCTGTACGACCCGAAGGTAGAGGTCACGCATGTCAGGAAAAAAATGGGGCTCCTCTCCCAAAAGCCGTATCCGCTTCCCATGTCGATCTATGATAATATCGCGTACGGCCCGCGGCTTCACGGCGAGAACCGGAGGAAAAATTTGGACAAGATCGTCGAACATTTCCTCCGCACCGCCAGCCTGTGGGACGAGGTAAAAGATAAACTTTATGCGCCGGCGTCGAAGCTTTCAGTCGGGCAGCAGCAGCGGTTGTGCCTGGCGCGGGGGCTCGCCGTGGGCCCGGAGATAATCCTCGGCGATGAGCCGACATCGGCCCTTGACCCGCGGTCGAGCCGGCATATCGAAGAGCGTTTCCTGGAGCTCAAGCAGTATTATACGATAATCCTTGTCACCCATATCCTCCGCCAGGCCCGGCGGCTCGCCGATTATGTGCTCTTCCTGTACATGGGCCGTCTTATCGAGCACGGCCCCGCCCGTGAGATCTTCGAGAACCCCAAAGAAGAGATGACCAGAGAATACATGCAGGGTGTTATCAGCTGAGATGTTTTTTCGGCTTACCTGACCGCGGCCGCGATCGCCGTGATGATCTCCTCCGTCGCGGACAGGACGCTTTTGGTGACGGGTTTGCCGAAGGCGATGGTCTTCGGCTGGACGCCGATCATGGTGACGACGCAGTCCATGGAATTCAGGAGATATTGGATGAGGATCTTCGACGGCATCGTGTGGGTCGAGAACGAGACCCCGCCGCCGAAATCCTCGGGCTTAAGCACCAGTATCGTGCCGGGTTTTTGTTTGATATCGATCGTGTCGATGATGATAAGGTGGGCCGGTTTATACCGCATGATCTCGCCGGTCAGGTTCTCCGGGGCGGTCGCGCCCAGAAAGACCTTTACCTTTCTGGTGCCGGCGGCCTTCTTCTTTAACCGGGCCTTGATGCCTTCGGCGACCAGCATGCCTGCGGCGTCATCGCCCCTTAGATCGGACCCGACACCAAGGATGCCTATGGTGCGGGCGCCTTCAAGCCTTTGTTTCAGGGCCTTTGTCAGGTTCGGCATGGAATGTTACCTTTAATTTTTTGCGGTCAAGCGAGGCAAGCTCGAACTCGTTGGTATACTCGAGGGCTTTTTTGAGGCACGAATCGACGCACTGCGCGCAGTAGATGCACCGGCCGAGGTCGAACTCGGCCTCGAACTTCTTGTCCCCGACTTTTTTGATCGTGATCGCCTTGGACGGGCAATCCCGCATGCACATCATGCAGCCGATGCATTTTTCCGGATTGAACTTTATTTTCCCCCGGAAATGTCCCGGCATGGAAGCCTTTACATAAGGGTAGCGCGTCGTCGCGGGTTTTTTGAATATCGACGACAGGACCTGTTGTATCATCTTGCCCGGGCGTATCATCTTAAAAACACTCCTTTTACCGCAAGGGTGACCAGTAACTGGAGAAAGGCCACCGGCGCGAGGTAGCGCCAGCAAAAATTGACCATCTGGTCTATCCTGAGCCGCGCGAAGACCGACCGGAGAAGCGCCAGGAGGCCGATCATGAATAATACCTTTACGACATAAAAAAGGAATCCGAAAGCCGGGGGAAGCGAAAGCCCGAAGGGAAGATAGACCGCCGCCAGGAGCGATGCCCCGACGACCGCTTCTATGTCTATCGCAAGCCTGAAAAATCCGAGCAGCCTTCCCGAATATTCCGTGAACGTGCCGGCTACGATCTCGGTCTCTGCCTCGGGGATATCGAAGGGGACCTTTTCCAGCTTTCCCAAAAGCGCGATAAGCGCGATGAAAAAGCTTACGATATTGACCGGGATATATACCGGGTTCTTGCCGTAGAAGGCCGTCATCTCGCTTAATGACCAGGTATTTGCCAGAAGGGCCGTCGAAAGTATACTCATAAAAAGAGGGATCTCGTAGGCAAAAAGCTGGGTGACGGAGCGGACCGAGCCGATCTTTGCATAGAGCGACGTGGAATACCAGCCGCCGAGAAAGAACGTCAAGGTCGGGATCGTCAAAAGATACAGGACCACGATAAGGTCGCCGTTAAAAGCAAAGAGCGCGTTTTTGTCCCAGAGGGGGATATAAAAGAAGGCGCTGACCGCCGCCGTAAGGGCAATGACCGGCATGAGCCTGAATATCTGAGGATTGGACTCTTCGGGGACGACATCTTCTTTCCCGAACAGCTTCAGGAGGTCAGCCAGCGGCTGGAACCACGGAGGCCCCATCCTGTTCTGCATCCGCGCGTAAAGTTTCCTGTCGACATATTCCGCCGCGAGGCCGAATACGCTTAAAAAAAGCAGCCCCGGAAATACCAGGATATAGAAAAGCGAAAGAGCTAGATGGGCCATGGCGGTTATTTTTTACCCTCCATCATAGCGGATAATTTTTTATTTGCAGCGCCGAACTCGATGCCCCGGTCCCGGTACCACCGGATGCTGTACGTGTGCAGGTCCTCCCATTCCATGGTACCCTGGGCGCCGCCTTCTACATCCTTAATAGCGGTAAGCCTGTCCGTGCAGGAAAAGCACGGGTCGATCGCCGCAATGATAATAGGAAGGTCTGCAAGGAGCCTGTTCTCGAGCATCTTACTGACTGCCTGGATGTTCGCAAGTGTAGGCGCCCGCACCTTTACCCGTTCCGGTTTATCGGTGCCGTTAGCTTTTACGTAATGGACATCCTCTCCCCGGGGCGCCTCATAACGGCCGATCGCCTCGCCTGCAGGTATCCTGCGCGGCGCCTTGACGGTTATCGGGCCGTCAGGGAGGTTTTTAAGGAGTTGGCGGATCATCTTGTAGGATTCCATAAGTTCGCCGACGCGGACGATCGTCCTTCCATACACGTCGTTATGGGTATCGGTGATGACCTTAAAATCGAGTTCCCCGTACGCCGCATACGGGTCGTCCTTGCGGGTATCGCGCCTGACATCCGAGGCGCGGGCAGTCGGGCCGACAGCGCCGAGCCTGATCGCGTCGTCATGGGACAGGATGCCGACGCCGGAAAGCCGCTTTATGACGGTCGTCTCCTGTGTCGCTATTTCCGCGTAGTATTTTGTCCGGTCTTCCAATATATCCATGCCTTTTAATATTTCTTTGGCCTGTTCAGGCGTGACATCGCGCCTGACGCCGCCTACGGTGTTGATGCCGTAGTTGACCCTGTTCCCGGTGATGACCGCCAGAAGGTCCATGACGACCTCGCGGTCGCGCCAGGAGTACATGAAGAGCGTATCGAACCCGATCTCGTGGCCGGCGACGCCGAGCCAGAGGAGGTGGCTGTGGATACGCTCGAGTTCCGCGACGATTGTCCGGATATAAAGCGCCCTTCGCGGGACCTGGAGGCCGGCGATCTCTTCGACCGCTTGTATGAAACAGCTCGAATGCGAATGCGAGCATATCCCGCATATCCGCTCCGTGAGGTAGATGTTCTGGATATATGTCCGCGCCTCGCACGCCTTTTCGATGCCGCGGTGGTTGTAACCGAGGCGGTAGCCGAATTCCAGTATTTTTTCGCCGCTTAAGACGACCCTGAAACTCTCGGGTTCCTTGAGCGCGGGGTGCTGCGGTCCTATAGGTATGATGACTTTATGCATGAGGAGTTTCCTCCTTTCGGCCGGGCTGTCCCGGCTGCCAGTCCTTCTTTAAGGGATGCTGCCCTTCGGGCCAGTCGTCCGGTAACGGATAGCGTTTTCCCTTCGGCAGCCCTTCGACCGCGACACCGAATAGATCGACGAGTTCCCGTTCGTAAAGATCGGCCGCGGGAAAGACGTCCGTGACGCTTTTTAAGGACGGTTTTTCCTTTGCCAGACTGACCTTGATGCTCAGGACCTGGCCGTCCTCGCTTGCCATATGATAGATCGCGCCCATGGTCCCTGCGTCATCGACGCCCGTTATCGTGCACAGCATCGTGAAGCCCAGTTCTTTTCTCGCGCAGTCGAACACTTCCCTGAAGTGCTCCAGCGGCGCGTCTGCCCAGATCCTTTTCTCCCGCTGAACCCTGACCTTTTCAGTAAGAAAAGCGAACGTCCGGACGAGAGCGTTTTTGATTTCTTCTCCGGTTCGCATAATGAATACCTCCGTAGCTATTGTTTAGCCTCTTTTGCCTCAAGACTCCCCAGAAGTTTCGCAACACCGTCTATGATCGCCATCGGGCTTGCCGGACAACCCGGTATATAGGCCGATACCGGTATGACCGCGTCAATGCCGGATTTGACGTTATAACACCCGTCGAAGACCCCGCCCGAACATGCGCAGGTGCCGACCACGACCACGAACTTCGGTTCCGGCATCTGCTCGTAGACCCTTTTTAACCTGCACGCCACCTGTCCGGTGACCGGGCCTGAACAGATAAGAACGTCGGCATGACGGGGGGTGCCTTTCAGCTGCACCCCGAAACGCTCGAGATCGTACCGCGGCGTCAATGCCGCGAGTATTTCTATATCGCAGGCGTTGCAGGCGCCTGTATTGAAATGCAGTATCCACGGCGATTTGATACGGCCCCAGTTTACCGCTTTCTCGATAATACCCATGTCTTATCTCCTGTACAAGATCGAGAGGCCGATGACGGCCCCTATAATATACATGACCGCTATGGAAAAGGAGGCGATCGACGTCGTCGGGACCGTGGCGATTATAAGCGCCACGACATGCAAGAACGTAAAGAAAAATGCGAACGGGAAGAACTGGCTGTAGTCAGGCTGGACCAGGGGGCTGAAATTCTCCTCGCCGCAGGCATACGGTTTTGTCAGGTCGCCGGGCGCGTTTTTCCGTTTATAGGCAAGGCGCGAAAGCGCGGCTGACAAGAGCGATGCCGCGCCGAGCACGATGATGAATACCAGGGGCGGCGACATGGCCAGACGATATACAGCGTTATTCTCTACCATTTCAGTTTCCTCAAATATTTCGACTCAAGAGAATTATGCACCCTGTAGACGCTTAACACTATCCCGCCCATCGTGGCGATGACCACCACTTCGATGACGATGAGGGTTATGACAAGCGCCTGGGTAAGGCCGGTATTATTCATCAGGTAACCGACGGCGATCAGAAGGAGCGTCACGCCTTTTGTCAGGAGCTCCAGGCCGATCATTATTCTGATAAGCCTCCGGGTCGCGAGGATACAATAGATCCCCGCGATAAACACAAAGGCGGTGAAATAACAATACATAAGGAACATGGGCCATGACACTTGCGTCATTTCTTTTTCCTCTCCTTAAATAATACCGCCACGCCGAAGGCTCCTGCAAGGAGTATGATGACCTGGCCGAAAAGGTCCAGGACGCGTTCGTTCCAGAGGACGGTCCTGACATCGTGGCCTGCCGGATTGTGCGGTAAAGGAAAATCAAGAGGGACCTTTACGAACAAGAGGCCCACGCCCACCAAAACGAGAATGACCGGGAGATACCAGAACCGTTTAAGCCGTGCCGCCGACAACAATTCGACCTCTTTCGGCGTAAGGGGGCTCGCGAGGCTTATCGTGCTCACGAAAATAACGGTAATAAGGCCGGTACATACCGAGAGCTCAAAGACTGCCGCGAGCGGCGAATTTAGCCTGAACATAATGATCGTCAAGACGATGCTGGTAAACGCAAGCCCTATCGTCGACTTGATCAGGCTGCGCGTCATGACGGTCCATAACGCGGCCAATGATAGTATGATCAAAAGACCCGTATTGAGCATCGTAAAACCCCTTTAAGGTAACAGCGCACTTCTGGCCGGTATAATAACATGGTCAAAGACGTACGGGAAGAAAATCCCGGCCCCGACCGTAATAGCCGCCAGCACAACCGATGCGATGACGTATCCGGGACCCGCTTCCTTTGTCCCATCGAGTTCCGGCCGTATGTTCCCGAAAAATACCTTTCTCTGCATGATCAAGAGGTACGCCAGCGTTACAACGGCGGCAAGTATCGCGATGACCGCGTACGCGTAACGGCCGGATACCCAGAGAGCGATGATAATAATGACCTTGCTCCAGAACCCTGCCAGCGGAGGTATCCCTGCGTTCGACAGGAGCGCCATGACCGACGTCGCGCCGGTCACCGGCATTCTGGAGGAAAGCCCACCCATTTTATTCATGTTCCTGAGGCCCGTCGATTCTTCGACGGCAGCCGCGTTAACGAAGAGGAGCGTCTTAAAGATCGCGTGATTAAAAAAATGGAAAATAGCGCCTGCGATACCGAGCGCTGTCCCTGTCCCGAGCCCGACAATGATATAGCCGACCTGGCTTATGCTGGAATAGGCGAGCATCCGCTTGAAATCTTTTTGCCCGAGCGCGGCGAACGCGCCCACGAGGATCGAAAGGGTTCCGCCGAAAAGAAGGACATCGCATACCGCGGCCTTAAACCCGAACACCGCCGCAACAAGCCGCATGAGCGTGTATATGCCGGAGACCTTGGTGACGATGCCTGCCAGGAGTACGGATACCGGCGCCGGCGCCGCGGAATATGCGTCGGGCAGCCATCCGTGGAACGGGACAAGGCCGCCTTTTATGAAAAGCCCGCAGATAAAGACGCCTATGGCGGCAAGGAGGACCGGGCTCTTGCCCGAGACCTGAAGCGCGCTTTTTAAAGACGCGAACGAGGTATCGCCTGCCGCGAAGAAGAGTACCGCGATCGATGTCAGCATCATGACCGTCGCTATCGAAGAAAGCAGGATATACTTGAATGCCCCTTCGAGAGCGCGCGGTTCGCGCTGGAGCGCGATCGCGATAAAAAGAGCAACCGCGGTGACTTCAAGGAATACATAGAGAGAGAAGATATCTTTGGCGACCGTGACGCCGTTCATGCCGGCCGAGGCGATGACGATAAGATTGATGAAATTGAACCGCGCGTCGCTGTCTTTGATCGCGTGCCGCGCCACGAGAAGGCTTGTAAGCGCGACGATATTGACGAGAAACATGACCATAAAGCTCAAATGGTCTACCGAGACATCCATCCCGAAGAAGGAATTGATGAAGCGTTCGCTGCCGCATATGCACCTGAAGTGGTGGCAGAAGAGGAGGACTGTCTGGAAGATAAAAAACCCGAGCGCTACCCAGAACGAAGCCTTCCTCATAACCTCCCCCAGAGGGAGATTCAGGATCAATAACGCTATAAGAGGCACCAGAATAACCAGCGATGGCATAGTATTGTCAGACCCTTTATGGTTATCAAACAGTCCTTAACAAAAAATAGATCACAAAAACCAGCCCGGCCAGAGACCAAAGGATATAGGTCTTGTAGCTGCCGTTATGCAGCCTTCGTATGCCGCTGGCGATAAGTAACGAGGCCTGTACGATTAGAACATTATACAGCCAGTCGATCGCCCTGTCGCACAGCCATCCGACGCGCGACACAAACGCCGCCCAATGCATTCCTATATTAAAGGGGTCAAGGATGCCTTGTTCAGCCTTGTCGTAGATACCGCGCAGGGCCGGGGCGTAATGAATATGGTCTGACGCCTTGACACCGCTGCCGGTCTTTTTGTATCCGTAAAAATGGTTAAGAAGCGCCGCGGCAAGGGCAATCAGGGTCATTACCACAAGCCCCGTAGAGAGGGGGGCACCCGTCGCAATAGGAAGCGACGGTGCCCCGCTTTCTGCGGGGAGTATCGGCTGAATAAAATGTCTGAGCGGGAATGAATTCCATAGCCCGAAAAAGACGCACACCGACGCGATGGCGATCATCGGGACCAGCATCGGTAACGGCGCTTCTTTTACGCCCTTATGTTCTTCACGCAATGTTCCGAGGTATGCCGCATGGCCGAGCTTGAGGAACGACGCGGCGGTCAGGAACGAGCCGAGGAGGGCGCCGGCATAAAAAATAAATCCCCGTTCCAGCGCGCCGTCATAGACCAGCTCCTTCGAAAAAAATCCGTTGAACGGCGGCACCCCGGATATCGAGGCAGCCGCTATAAAAAAACACGTAAAGGTGACCGGCATCTTCCGGAGAAGCCCGCCCAGTTTTGTCAGGTCGGTCGTCCCGGCCTGTCGTTCTACCGAACCTCCGGTCAGGAAGAGACAGCTCTTGTACAGGGCATGGTTGATCATGTGGAAAAGCCCGCCGATAATGCCGGCCGGCACCATCGTCCCGATCCCCAGGATCATGTACCCGACCTGGCTGATCGCGTGATAGGAAAGGAGTTTTTTGTAATCCTTTTGTATAAGCGCCATCATGACCGCCAGAAGGATCGTGATGACCCCTATGATCATAAGGAGCATGCTCGCCCAGGTGCCTTCTATGGCCTTGAACATGTCGAGCGTTATCCGTGCCAGGAAATATATCCCGAGCAATTTCTCGAGCGATGCCGGCAGTATTGCCATAAAGGGCAGCGGCGCGTCTATCGCGGCATCGGGTATCCAGCTGTGGAACGGCATCGAGCCGGCCTTTGATATGGCGCCGATGACAAGGAGGACGAACGCCACTCCGCTGAGCCCGGCGACCGGGAGGCTTATCGCGGATATTTTTAATGTCCCGCAAAGGTAACCGGCCAGGGCGATACCGGCCAGCATGCAGAGGTCGCTTATCCCGACGATTATGAACGATTTTGTCGCTGTCTTAAAGGCATTTTTGCCGCCGATGGCGATCATGCCGAATACGAAGAGGAGAAGTCCTTCCCAGAAGAAGAGCATGAGCGCGAGATTGTCCGCAAGGACAGCGCCGTTCGTTGCGCCGACCGATAATAACAGGTAGGCGTAGAACTGGCCCAGGTACTTTTTGCCGTTCATGAAGACGGTCGAATAAATGGTCACCAGAAATCCGAAACCGGCCGTTGCGAGAACGATAAAGCCGCTGAAATGGTACATCCTCAGGATGAATTCAAAGCCGAACCCGGCCCACGGCATGGAAAAAGTAGCATTGCCCCTGAAAAGGATAAGCGTTACGATAAGGTTCACGGTTACCGCCAGGACGGCTATTGCCTCCCGCACAAAACGCACCCGGCCGGGTATGGATAGTATGAGCAGGGCCGCGATACACGGCACGGTTATTAATAAAGGTATATAATTTCCCATGATCACATCCCCGACATCTGCTTAACGATCGCCTGCGCAAAATGCGCAGGATAATTTATATAAATGCCGCTTACGAGCGAGAGCGCGGCAAGTAGGGTGACCGATAAAACCATGACCGGCGATCCTTCTCGGGCCGGAGCGCCTTTTGCCTCTCCCAGGAACACCATATTGAACAATCTGAAAAGGTACAGGATGGTCAGGACCGCGCCGGCAAGGAACGTAAAGGCGACGAGCATCTGGCCTTTTTCTACAGCGCCTGCCAAGACCAGGTATTTACTGAAAAAACCTCCGAACGGCGGGATCCCCATGACCGAGAACGCGCAAAAGAGGAAAGAGACCGCCGTGACCGGCATGGTCCCGATCAATCCGCCCAACCGTGTGATGTTCTTGGTCCCGGTATTGTGCTCCACGATGCCGGCGCAAAGGAAAAGTCCGCCCTTCGCGAGGCCGTGCATGAGGATAAAAAGTAAAGCGCCTGCGGCGCCGACAGGGCAACCGACCGATAAGCCGAGAAAGATAAAGCCTATCTGGCTTACGGTAGAGTATGCGATGATCCGTTTCATGTCCGTATCGACAAGGGCTGCGCCTGCGGAGACCAGGGCGCTGATCGCCGCCACCCAGGGGACGACCGTATGCCAGATCCCGCTGACCGTGAACGTCACCAGGAATAACCGCGCGAAGACATACACGCCTATTTTGACCAGGACAGCGGCATGAAGGAGCGCGGTGACCGGGGACGGGGCGATGCCCGCATCAGGAAGCCATGTGTGAAAGGGAAGGGTCGCGGATTTCGACAAAATACCGATCAGTATCAGAAAAACCGCCATGTCGGGCAGCGGGTTTGTCTTGAGCGATGCCTTGATGGCCGCGAGGTCGAAAGACCCTGTCTGGTTGTATAGCATCAGAAAACCCAGTAACATGACGAACGCTCCGAATACCGTTACCAGGAACGCCTTATCCGCCCGCAGCACATCCCGCGGTTCCCGGTAAAAACCTATCAACCGCCAGCTTGCCAGTGCGGTGATCTCCCAGAATACATAAAGGAAAATAAGGTTCCCCGAAAAGATGATCCCCATCATCGCGCCGAGGAAGAGCACGACCATGAAATAATATTCGTCCTGATGCCGATAATGGCTTATATATCCGAACGAATAGACGATCACCACCGCGCCGACCGAAGACGAGACAATGGCCATGAAGACGGCCAGCCTGTCTGCACATAAGATAAAATTACAACCAAGGGGGAACGAAAAGGTGATCGAGGGTATTTTCCCGGCCAGGACGTCCGGCACCAGCATCAGCGAGCCTGCCAGCGATGCGGACACAAATCCGAGCGCCAGTATATTCCGTAAACCGGCCGACATCCGGCCGACATACGGAAGTATACAGGAACCTATTATAGGGATACCTACTATTAGGAGGAGAATCACGTTATCCATAGTTTGTTTCACAAGTATAACACAAAAGGTCTGTTATGCAAGCAGTTTTTTGGCGTAGGACTTGCGTCCGGCAACAATCCGATATATAATGTACGAATGCGTAACAAGCTTTGCGTCAAAACTTTCACGGTTTCGCGTCTTCATGCGCCGCTTACACAGCCGTTCAGGATAGCATCGGGCGAACATACCTCTCTTGATAACCTCGTGTTCTCGATCGAGCTCGAGGACGGGACCCGGGGCTGGGGTGAGGCAGGGATTGCAACACACATCACCGGTGAGACCATCGATACCACGGCCAAGAATCTACAGATAGCCGGCGACGGCCTCCTGGGCATGAATATCTCGAATTATCTGGCCATTTCCTCGGGCCTCCACGAGCATTTTTCTTCTAATAAGGCGGCCCTGGCAGCTATCGAGCAGAGCCTTCTGGACGCCTTGAGCAGGCATCTCCGGATTCCGCTCTGGTGGCTTTTCGGCCAGAAACCGGCAAAACTTACCAGCGATATCACGATCGTCATCGCCGAGATGGCAGAGACCGAGGAGAACGCGAGGAAGTTTTATGAGATGGGGTTCAGGAAATTCAAGATAAAGATCGGCAGGGATTTTGACCTTGACATGCGCAGGGTCACCGCCGTCGGGAAGATCGCGGCCGGAGCTGATATCTATCTCGATGCCAACCAGGGGTATACGGCTAAAGAGATGCTTTCATTCCTGAAGCTTCTGGACAAGTCCGGTATCAAGCCGAAGCTTCTCGAGCAACCGGTGCCGAAAGACGACTGGGACGGGTTGAAGGAACTGACGCGTTCGTGCGATATCCCGGTGTGCGCGGATGAGAGCGTGGCGAACATCGATAATTGCCTTAAGGCTATCAGGGAGAAGGCCGTTAAGGCCATTAATATAAAACTTATGAAATTCGGCCTTATCCAGGCGCGCGAGGCAGCCGTCCTGGCAAAGGCCGGAGGCGTACAGCTCATGATCGGCTCCATGGTCGAGAGCCCGCTTGCGGCGACCGCGGCGGCGCATCTTGCCGCAGGCCTGGGCGGATTTTCCTATATCGATCTGGATACGCCTTTTTTCATGAAAGACTACCGCTCGTATTCGCATATAAGCCGGACCGGCGTGTACGATGTAAGCAAGGTCAGAGAGGGGATAGGCGTCATCCCGTTGCCTGAGATGCTGACGCCGTGGTAGCCAAAGATACACTATGGAAAAAAGCCCTTTTATAGAAAAAGCTAAACGCCTGATCATAGGCAAACCGCATGCGCTCCATGACAACCGTATCTTTCAGCGGCTGTCCCTGATCGCGTTCTTTGCGTGGGTCGGATTGGGCGCGGACGGCCTGTCGTCATGCTGTTACGGCCCTCAGGAAGCGTTTTTAGCGCTGGGCGGCCATATCTATTTAAGCATCTTCGTGGCCTTTGCGACGGTGCTTACCATCCTGGTCATCTCGGCGAGTTATTCGCAGATAGTCGAGGTCTTCCCGACCGGCGGCGGCGGATATGTCGTCGCAAGCAAGCTTCTTTCGCCGAACCTGGGGATGGTCGCGGGGTGCGCGCTCCTTATCGACTATGTCCTGACCATCACGGTCTCGATCGCCAGCGGCGCGGACGCGATATTCAGCCTTCTCCCCTGGCATTTCCATGCGTTTAAACTTGTTTTTGCCATGGTCGTCGTGATTATCCTTATGGTCATGAATATGCGCGGGGTAAAGGAATCGGTGCTGCCGCTGGTGCCGATATTCCTGATCTTCCTCGGTACCCATGTCTTTATCATCCTGTACGCTCTTGCGACCAAGCTTCCGTCGCTGCCGGCGCTGGCAGGGGCTACCGCGAAGGACATCCATACGACTGCTTCTACCCTCGGTTACTGGGGCATGGCCCTTCTGGTATTGCGCGCCTACAGTATGGGAGCCGGGACCTATACGGGCCTGGAAGCCGTCAGTAACGGGATCGATATGCTGCGCGAGCCGAAGGTCGATACCGCCAAGAAGACCATGACGTACATGGCGATCTCCCTGTCGTTTATCGTCCTGGGTATCATGGTCGCCTATCTTTTGTATCAAGTCACCCTGGTGCCCGGCAAGACCTTAAATGCCGTGATGTTCGAACATGTCACGGCTCCCTGGAAAAGGGATCTCCGGTATATCTTTATTTCCGTGACGCTTTTTTCCGAGGCGATGCTCCTTTTTGTCGCCGCGCAGACCGGTTTCCTCGGCGGGCCCAAGGTCCTTGCCAGCATGGCGACCGACCGGTGGCTGCCGGCAAAATTCTCGACCTTGAGCGACC
>JAQURW010000049.1 GCA_028715425.1 Candidatus Omnitrophota bacterium | reverse complement strand
CGCTCTTCCGATCTATAATTTTCGCTTGACGCGACCGGAAAGGAGAAGATACCGGCCGGTTTCAAATGCCGCGCAAGTTCTTCGTAGAATTCCCGCGTATACAGCCGGTTTATCTGGGCCGTAGAGGGGCCCGGGAGGTTCATGATAACGACATCGTACATCCGGTCAGTCGTCTTCAGAAAAAAGCGTGCGTCTGCCTCCACGCACCTGACACGCCGGTCGTTCAACCGAAAAAAGGCCTGGCCTGAAAGGTATCGCCGTGCGAGCCTGATAATCAGCGGATCCAATTCGACATAGTCGATTTCATGGACCGGATATTTCAATATCTCTTGTATCGCGTCGCCGATACCCCCGCCTATTACCAGGACATCCTGCGGCAGCGGACAATTGAGCATAGCAAAATGCACGCTCTCCTCTGCAGTTAACGGGTCAGGCGCGCTCGATGCGATCAGGCCGTTCGAAAATACCGTGTACTGCCGGTTAAGCGCCGTGATACTGACATTGCCATACAGGGAATCCCGGCTGGCAAGTAACGTTACTCCCTGCCATTTACGCTCGATGGTATACCGGTCGATCATCTTTTGAATGCCGGTCACCGTCATACCTAAAAAAGCTATCCCCACTATACCTGCGGCAACACGCCACCGCCGCTGCACAACTCCGGCCATACCTGCGGCAGCAAAGGCGATCACCGCATTGACGGCCCCGCACATCCATGCCACCGTAAAGTTATTGAAATACCGCACAAGCGCTATTCCGGTAATGATACCGCCGGCGACCGCTCCCAATGATTCAAAAAAATACGCAGACGCTATCCTGCCGGTATCCGCTTCGACAGCGTGCTCTTTCGCCGCGCACACAAACATAAAACCGAGGATAAAATTGAGCGGAAAGAACGACATTATTCCTGCAGCCATCATAACCGGGATCCCCGGCATTTCGCCGAGAGGAATACCGAATATACATCGAGCAAGGCGTACTATAATAAGTGCCGCCGGCAAGGCCAGCGAGACCAGAAGGTGGCCGGCAATGACCGTCGAAAAACCGCGGTCGCGCACGATCGCCGCAGATTTGCCCCCGCAGTAAGCGCCGGTGCTTCCGCCCAGAAGCCACAGGAATAAGACCAATCCTATTGACAATTCGTTGCCATAAAAAATAGTGAAAAATTCCCTGATCAGGATGATCTGGCCGGAGAGCGCGGTTACCCCGATGGTGATCAATGAAACACGCAGGGCACGGTTTACCGGATACCTGTTATTGCCAGATACCGGCGATTTTTTGCCCGCAAAAGGCGCAGGAAGATTGTTTGATATTGTTCTCGGCAAGTACATACCCCCGGCGTTTTATGACGATCTTTTTACATGAGGGACAATAGGTATGGTTCGACTCATCGTTCCCGACATTGCCGACATACACATAGCGGATCCCCTCGCCCAGCGCAATGGTGCGCGCCTTAAGGAGCGTCTCAAGCGGTGTCGGCGCAAGATTTTTTAACTTATACATCGGCCAGAAGCGCGAAAAGTGAAGCGGGACATCTGTCCCGAGGTTTTCGCGTATCCAGGAACACAAGGAACGGATCATCGCCAAGTCATCGTTCAATGTCGGGACAACAAGGTTGACGATCTCAAGCCACACCCCCGATTCCTGTATGGTCTTCATGGTCTCGAGGACGGTCTCTAATTTTTCCTGGCAGATGGAACGCAAGAAATCTTCGTTATAGCCCTTAAAATCGACCTTGACCGCATCGAGGTGTTTCAGGATAGCCTTTAAGGGAGGCTGGTTAATATACCCACCGGTGACATACACACTTTTCACGCCTTTGGCACGTGCCTCGCCGGCTATTGCGGTAACATATTCATAGAAGATATTGGGCTCGGAATAAGTATAGGCGATCGACCTTGAACCGGTGTCGAGCGCGTTCTGTACGACCGTTTCCGGTGACAGAAATTCGTTGGTTGTATCTTCCGGCGTACTCTGTGAGATCTGCCAGTTCTGGCAGAATTTACACCGCAAATTACACCCTGCCGTCGCGATACTCAATGCCGCGGTCCCCGGCAAAAAATGATAGAACGGTTTTTTTTCAATAGGATCGACATGGCGGGCACATACATATCCGTAGTTCAACGTGTAAAGCTTTCCGCCTGAGGGTTCGCGCACCCTGCAAAAACTCCTTTGGCCGTCGGTTAAAAGACATTCGTTAGGGCACAACCGGCACCGCACCGTACTTTCGTCGACGGGATCATAGAACATAGCTTCGTGTTCATACCCGAGTTTTGCGGCAGTCGGTAATGCCGCGGCATATCGTGAGGAAAAAGTACGGCTCAGGCTGCCGGAAACAATAAATCCGGCGCCGGCGCAAGCTGCTATTTTTAAAAAATCGCGGCGTGTCATGGCTAGCATTGAAAAAAACAGCCCCCTCCCTTATCGGCTAAGCGAAAAAAGAGGGGGCTTTGATAAAAGCGTATTATTTTGTCGCTGTATCGGTTGTTACCCGTGCTTTTCCTGCCTGAGCAGTATCCATATCAGGCTGCACCAGAGGTTTTTCCCCCGGTTTAAAACCGCACGTCGCAACATCGCAAAGGCCGGAGGTCGTTCGTGCAAACGCCTTACCGGTACCCTGGTAAACCCCCGCTGCCAATCCCCAAATAGGATTTCTGGATTCCTTGGTAATATCTACAACGCGCTTGGGAATTTCAGTCCACCCAAATAACACGTTCGTGACTCCCCGTTCGGCCTTATTGCCGATCTGATGCCGGTAATCCTTTGCAGGATTCGAGGCCGGAGCCAACGGCGCAACCGTCGAGGCCGGCGCAGCGTATGACGCCGTTTTATCTTCGGCGCACACATTCTGAATGGCTGCGAGCGATACGACAATAACCATACAAACAATGACTATAAAGCCTATTGATCTCATCTACACCCCCTTTTTTATATTATAACAATTTAAATATATCACACAAGCCCATTTTTGTCAAATCAGCATTATAGTTTTTTCGCGAACCAGCCGAATACGGTTTCCATCATCTCACGGTCCGCAGTCAGATGATCGCGGACGACATCGTCATCCGAAACGACCGTCCCGAGCCAGTGGCCGAGGGAACGGAAGATAATAACCTCCCGATCTGCCGTTTTCATGGCCTCATCGAGGTTCTTTAAAAAACCGGGCGATGCCTCGTTATCGTCCTTGCCCCGCACGATCAATATAGGCAAGGTCAGCCCTTTCAAATCTTCAAGCGGGTTCAACCGCGCGATCTCCTTCATCCGTTCCAAGAAAACCTTGGTATCCATGATCGTCTTCCACCCGCCCGACGATTCCTCGGCGATCTCAAGGGCCTTATCACGGCAGTAAAAAGCATAACTTTTATACATCGGGTCGCTTGATACAATACCGTTCACGACATCCTGCATCCGGAGGCTGTCGATAGCCATGGACGGTTCGGGACGCGTGGGAGAAAGCATGACCCACGCAATGATACGCGCATCCTTTTTTATGAACGACGGGATATAATAATTCGCATCCGAGAATCCTGCAATGCCTATTTTATCGATATCGACAAAACGGAATTCCTCGAGGAAATCAAGGCAGACGGTCATAAGGTCGCTTTCATCGGTAATCGAATCCGACCGGCATTGCGGGGCATTTCCTTCAAGCTCACGGCAATAAGCGATCGATACGAACCCGTGTTGAGCGGCGGACTGGGCGAGGTCGATCATAAATCCGCTCCTCCCTTCGTCCGGCAGATCATTCCCGCTTATCAAAACAACTGCCGGATAGACGCCCTTGGCAACGGGCCTGGTGAAAAGCGCGCTGACCTCTTTACCCTTAACGGTAAGTGTGATCATTTTGGTGGAAACACCTTCGCAGATAGGCATATAATTTTTGACGGCAAAAGCCTTTTGTTGTGTGCTTTTTCGGATATAGATATCGCCTCTTCGCACGGCTAATAGATCTCGGGTAGATTTGTCCACCCACAGCATCTCCTGCGGCTCACCTTTTTCCTTCAGGATAAGGCATTCTGTTTTGATCTTTTTAGCGTCGATATCAAGATATTCGTCACGAATGGAAGTTAAGGTGACCAACCCGCGGGAAGGCGGCAAAAACCCTTCGTGTACCCTCAGGACATCAAAAACCTGGTTGCCGCCGATCATGAAATCATACCGCATGATAAGAGGTATGTAGGTAACGATATCCTGCCGGCTAAAAGGGATCGCATTGCCGACGTTATACGGCATGATGCCATAGGCAAACTGCGAATCCTGATCGGCCAAAAATGACAGTCCCTGGTCCGTAGCCCGGAGTAAATACTGATCTTTTATGTAGTCGTTCAGCCATTCCTTTTCGAATTCTTTACAAACCCCGGATAAACGGTCGATGACAAAACGGACATTCCGTTTATAGAACCCCATTTCAAAGGGCATCTCCTCTTTGGCCTTACCGATGATCTGCTCTTCGGTCGTATAGAGATCGATTTCGATCTGGCCGCGCACCCTGCCGTGATCTTCGTAGAGATAGCGTACGTTAAGATGATCGGTTCTTTCAAAATAGACAAAAGAAACAAAGATGAGAACGCATATCAGCACAATCGAACCGAAAAAAAGAACATACAGGGTTCTCATTCTACGATCAGCTTTTTGATTTTGTATTCGAAATTAAATCCGTCCGATTTTTCCCCTTTGGCAAATTCATGCTTCTCCTTAAGGTAGGCATAAACATCAGCGGGGCATCTTTTCAGTATATGGATAAATGATACCGTATCATTTTGCGCCAGGTAACTGCCGGTCCTCTTCGGGATAACGGTCAGGTACGCGTCGGGCCGGAGAGGATAGAACGATTCGACATACAGGGTCCGCCCGTCATTATCAGTGAGGGTCAGGCCAAGCTGGATAGAGATGATGGTTTTATTGGACTGATTACTGATACGGCCCTCGATGATAGGCTTATTGCGAAAGCGCTCCTTGGTTCCGACCTTAAGAACGACGGAAGAAAGGTAGATATATTTTTCATAAAGCTTCGCGTTGAGTTCGGATAACGACTCGCGATATTGGAGTTCATTATCGTCTTCGCTTATGGTCAAATACAGGTAAAAGCCCAGGAGCGTTACAACGAAGACAAGGGCTATCAGGATACTGGATAAAAAAATAACAATGATACTTTTTTGTTTGATCATGTCGTCGTACTATGCTTCCCGCTCTTTTACCTGTTCCACGAACCGCCTGCGGACCCGGTCGAAAAAATCGCCGTATTCCTTTGTCTGATAATCCGGATAGGTCCAGGGAAACGGCACCAGATTTTTCTCTTCGTATTTTAAGGTCACCTCGGCATAGATGCCCTGCCCCTGATAGAGGCGATGGCTGTAATCCTTGGTCGTAAACAGGACGAGTTTACTGTGGCTCACATAGCCGGGATCGATATTAATGGTCCTTTTGTTATCTGCCGAGGACAGTCGCCGTTCGACGCAGCCGGTAAAGAGCTTCAAACGATAGAGCCCTTCACGCGATCGTAAGTCCCTGAAACTCCACAATCGGCGTTTCAGGCACGGCCCGAATTCTTCTTCATAGTATCGCGTATGGGTAAAATCCAGCAGAGGACTTTCGATATCCACCGGCCCCCATGCCCTGGTCAGGATACGGCGGACCTCGTCAAACATTGCCATCCTATTTGACAATAATCCTGTTATGACCTTGACTGATAATGCACCGGATGGACGGCCCTTGCGAGGCGCGCAGAGACGGTCAATGAACGACAGAAACATTGCTTGAATCCTGCTCCAGCGAGCGTATATAATCAAAGAGCCGTCGTTCCTGCCGCTCGTCGGCAAAATGTATGAACTTGAGGCCTGTGTAGAAAAGTCTCAGAGGGGATCCCTGCTCGTCCTCAAGCGATTCCTTGCACCACATAACGGCTGCCTTAGCCCGTATGGAATCACCCTGTTTGTCTAATTTTATCAGAAGCGACAACATCGTGCGCCGCGGCAGTTTCTCCGAAAGGACAAGCCCGATGCCATGCGTCGAGATATCGCGCGCACGCGAGTTCTTATGGGATATCACCTGATTGACGGTATGATTGACCGTATAGAGGACATCAAGGGTTGTATTATGGCGTACCGCGCGCCTGCGGTTTATGCCGTCCCAATACGTTTTAATCGTGACGAGATGGCGCTCATGCGCCCGTTTCCTTCCCTCATCGATCACGAGGGTCAGAACGATAGCTACCAGAACGACAATTACGAGGATTTCGATTGCGACAATCATAATGAGCGCGCCAAGACATATTCCTTGATCATTTCACGGTCACGGAGCGACAGGTTATCGAAAAAAATCGCCACGTCAAAATGAACGACATTGCCGTTCTCAATGACCGGATGTTCGCGTACCACTACCCCTTCGGTCTCTATTTTCGTTACCTTGCTCCTGCCTCCCTTTCCGTCAACAGTCAGCATAAGGATAATTTTTAGGCGGGAAAGAAGCGGTATCTTTTTATCGACCTTACAGTAAACGCCTGATGCACTTATATTGAGGCTCTGACTAAGCACCGAATCAAAATGATCGCACTTCACCTTAAGCGATATTTTATTATCGTTGATACGGGGAAACCTTCTGCGTTCCTGGACTGATTCGTTCATTACTACCCCTCTTTATCCGGGCGGCCAGGCCATAGCGCGTCCGCCCAAAAGATGCACGTGAAGATGGGATACTTCCTGGCCGGCATCTCTCCCGCAATTGATAACAACCCGGTACCCTGACCGGTCGACTTTCTTCTCGCTCGCGATACGCCTGACAGCAGTAAACATCGCTCCCATAAGATCGTTCGTATGAGCATACATATCGTCCAAGGTCTCTTTATGCTCGCGCGGTATAATAAGAACATGCACCGGCGCCCGTGGTTTAATATCGCTAAACGCCACGACGCGGTCGTCTTCATAGATGATATCCGCCTTGATCTCTTTTTTTACTATCTTGCAAAAAACACAATCCATCGCTGCCTTTCTTAAGCGGATTTTTCGTCCTTGGCGGGCTCTTTTCCTTCGGCAGCTTTTTTAACGCTTTGTTTAAAACAACCTCTACAGCAATAATAATTGCCGTTACGATAATACCATTTCTTCTTCATCGATTTGTTACAGACAGGACAATTAGCGGCCTTTTCAACGGGTGCCGGCTTTGCTGCGGTTGGAGCCGCGGCAGGCTTTGCAGCATCGGTTTTTTTTACGTCATCCGCCACTGCCGGTTCCGGTGTCGTTTGCGGTTTTGGGGTCTCGTCAGCCATTATGGAATATCCTCCTTTAGTAACCAGTCTATATTACGCTTGTTTTTCTTGTCTTAATCCATTCATTATAAACATATCCTAATAGCCTTGCGCGATCATAATTCTCGATTTTGGTAAAACGCACCCCATAATCATAATTCGTTTCGCCCACATGAGCGGTCCATGCAATTTCACCGGACGCGATTATCGGCATATTGTCGCCGGGTATCTTCATCTCCAGTTCTATCCGCGACCCCTGAGGAAGCGGGTTATAACCGGACAGACGCACCCCGTCCTTACTGATGTCTTTCGACCGCATCGGCACCTTGGCATCGCGGCCGTCAAACGCCGTATGCAGCACATCAAGCAATACGTTAAACCTCATGAATTTCCGCCGTTCGGTCATACGCCTCATCCTCCGCGACATGTATGAAATATCATCGTTATAATTGTCTTAATCTTACATTGTTTTATACAAAAAAGCAATGAGATTTTAGAAAAAAATTCCGATAAAAAAAAGGGGGATAGATAAATCTATCTATCCCCCTTTGATTGTTGTCCGGTAACGGTCAACTATTTTTTAGCCGGTTCAGGAGTAGTTCCTGCAGCTTCACCGCCAAACACATATTCCGGTTCGAGCACAGGAGCATAATCTTCAGGTATCGGGAACGGGAATGTTACCGTTTCATAAATACCTGCGCCGGTTCTCACGATAGTCATGCCTATGCCTTTCGCCAGACCTATGGTCAGGCCGGAGAAAACGTTATCCTCAACGCTGGTTTCATAGATGTTTTTCGGAAGTTCAACCCAGCCGGTCAGGATATTTGCAAGACCTCTCATGAGTTTTTTGCCGGGATCCTGCGCATAGCTTGACGATGCGAGCATAAAAACCATTAACAGGACTACGATTACTATGATTCCCTTTCTCATTAGACCCACCTCCTTTTTTGTGAAACAAAAACAACTCTAGGTAAGTATATCATACGTTTTTTGAGTTGTCAAGCCGACGGCTTTTCATCATCAATGATCTTTTCGACTATTTTCAATATGCGTTTGACATCATCGTCGGATATGTCCACAAACTCTATCCCCGTATCATACGTGTACAAAGGGTCCGCCTGATTACGCCGCTTCTTGACAACCCACACAACGGTCCCTGCGCAGGTAACCGCCGATTCGCCGTCATCCAGCGTTACCTCAAGATCGCAGCCGTGAAACAATCCCAGGTCCTCACCGAGCACCACACAGATACCGCCGCCGCCGATATTCTCCGTTGTCGCCGAGATAGTCTTCATGCTATCCTTGCGGCGGATGAATATCTTGCAACGATACCGTGCCCGCGGAAATCGCCGTTTATCTATACCGCTCCACATATCATGCCCCCACTTTTGATTCCTGAGTATACACGACCGTTCGGTAAAATGCAAGCCTTTTCGTTATTGACATATTTTAATCATTAGAGGTATACTATTAGTGATATGTACAGGAACTTTTACGGTCTAAAAGAAAAACCTTTCAATGTCACCAGCGACCCGGCATTTCTGTTTTTGTCCCGCACGCACAAAGAAGCCCTGGATCATCTGCTCTACGGCATCAAAGAGCGGAAAGGTTTCATCACCATAACGGGCGAGATAGGCGCCGGGAAGACCACGATATGTCGCGCCCTTCTCAATAAATGCGATGAGAACACGCGAACCGCCTTTATCTTTAATCCCACGCTCTCGGGCACCCAGCTTCTCGAGGCCATCCTGGAGGATTTCGGGATCGCGCCGGAACGAAAAAACAAAGTAATCCTTTTCAAACAGCTGAGTTCGTTCCTTCTGAACGAATTGGCTAAAGGTCATAATGTCGTCCTTATCGTCGACGAAGCGCAGAACATGCGTTCGAACCTTCTTGAAGAGTTGCGGATGCTGTCAAATCTCGAAACAGCCAAGGAAAAACTTTTTCAGATCATCCTGGTCGGACAGCCGGAGCTTGCCGTCAAACTCGACACCCCCGCGCTGACACAACTGCGGCAGCGTATCGCGGTGCGTTTTCATGTAACACCGTTAGGCCGCGACGAAACCGCAAAGTATATTTGTCATCGCCTTGCCGTAGCCGGAGCACCCGATGTCGTCCATTTTGAGGAACCCGCGCTCAACGCCATCTATGCGTATGCCAAAGGTATCCCGCGTCTCATCAATATCGTATGCGACCGCGCGCTGCTCCACGGTTATGTGCAGGAGACCAAAAGTATCACCGAAGGCCTCATTCAAAAAAGTATTGCCGAAATAGAGGGCACGGTCCTGGAAACAGTACCGGCCTCATAAGGGGGATTTTTCATGAGCGTTATTACCGATGCATTGAACAAGGCGGAAAAAATAAAAAAGGCGCCTCTTCCGGCGGCTGCCGCGCGTCAATCCGTTATTTCACCCGTTCCCCAACGACCGGCCGTGAAGGCCGGACAGCTTTCGCCGTTTTTTACCTCTCCGTTCAGGATCGGCGGCATCATGCTGATCCTGATCGTTTCGGGAATGTTCTTTATTACCGTCCTGTCGAAGACAGTGTTCTCAAAAGGATGGGCAGGCGCGCGGCCGGCGATACCGGCGGTAATAACCCCTTTAGCATCTTCTTCCGCGTCAAATGTCTATGGCTCCGAAGCGCCGGCCGAAGCCGAACGTTATCTCCCGCCGGAACTGTTACTGAACGGTATCATGTATTCCGCGAAAAAACCATACGTCATCATTAACAATAATCTTCTCAGCGTTGGAGATTCATTAGCCGGTTTTACGGTAACCGCCATATCTGTAGACGCAGCCACCCTCGAAAAAGACGGGCAGACCACGGTAATCCATTTAAAAAAATAATTGCGTTGGTACGAAGGTTTAGAACTATGGCTAGATCTTAAGGCGGTAGAGATGTATATGGAATCCCGCTATTTCCAGTTTCTCCTGTTCGGTGAACCCGTGTTTCTTGATAAGGTCAATAGCGCCTTTCATTTTATCGGTCGCGCGGAAAACGACCTCGCGGTACCCTTTTTCCCTGCAAAAATCGATACCCTGGGCTAAGAGGAGCGCCCCGATCCCGCGACGTCTGAAGTGCGGGGCGACGAAAAGGCGCCTTAAAAGCGCGGTCTTATCGGAATCACCCTTAATACCGACGGTTCCGACGATCTTCCTGCCGCTTTCATAAACAAAAAAACTGTTCTTCTCGCCGGTGTAGGTCCGCGAAATATCGAAGATATCGCTATCGGCATATGCATTTTTATCGAAAGGATATTCCTGCTTCAGGATCGACAGAATAAGCGATTTAACGCCATCGTTATCTTCAGGTTTAAACGGCCGCACCATCACACACCCCCTCTTATAACAACATCCTTAATGGTCTTATACGGTATCCGATCGACGATCTTCACCGCCCCGATCCTTATCGGAAGGACAAAACGCATTTGTCCGCCTATAAATTTCTTATCATATTCAAGCGCCTCAAGTATCCCTCGGCTCATCTTCGACGCGACCTCCGTCGGAAGCCCTGCGCGGTGTATGACCGAACATATCCGGTCAAACTCGACCGAGGTGATCATGCCGAGCCGAAGAGCCAGGTCGCTCGCCATCACCATGCCGGCACCGACCGCCTCCCCGTGGGTAAAACCCTTCGAATACCCGGACGCCGCCTCAATGGCATGACCGAAGGTGTGCCCGAAGTTAAGCACCGCCCGAACTCCCGTCACATCAAACTCATCGCAGCTGACGATGTCGGCCTTAATAGCCGCACAGGTCCACACCGCATGCTCCATGCTCACGCTATCGCACCTCAGTATCGCATCGATATGAGATGAAACATACTCGAAAAACTGGGCATCGTGAATAATACCGTATTTGATGACCTCACCAAGGCCGTTCCTGATCTGGCGGGGCGGCAACGTCTTAAGAACAGCCAGGTCGGTGACGACTGCGCTCGGCTGATAAAATGTGCCGACAAGATTTTTTGCCTGAGGAAGATCGATGGCAACCTTGCCGCCTATCGATGAATCCACCTGCGCAAGAAAGGTCGTAGGAACCTGTATATAAGGGATCCCTCGCCGATAGGTCGCAGCCGCAAAGCCGGCAACGTCGCCTATGACCCCTCCCCCAAGCGCAATAAGCGTCGGTTTCGCGCGCTGTCCTATCTCGGCCAGCGACACGATAATCTTCTGGTAGACCGCAAACGATTTGGCGCGCTCAGAATCGGGGATATCGAGGACCGCAACATTTTTTTTCTTATTTTTCAGGACACCGGCCAATCGATCGCCGATAAGGGAACGTATATGTTTATTGGTAACGATCAGGATCGGATTAGACAATAGATCTGCCGGAACGATGGCCGGTAAATTCCTCATAATACCCGTACCGATCGTTATAGGATAGGTGCATGTATCTAAATTGACATTAATTTTCTTCATACCGCGCCTTAAAATCAGTATATCACGGCTCACAGTTTAAGTGAAGGAATATTTTGCTACAACAATTGAGGCGGATAGGAGATATTGCGCGTGATGACCTGGCCGGTATGTTTGGGGCCGTCTGCTTTGATAAAACCCGTCTTCGGCAGGCCAAAGGTAATGGTCGCAGCCGCACGGACCGCGATGTCATATACCTTCCCGGTTGTCGCATCAAGACCTGACGGGATATCGACTGAAAAGACCGGCGTGCCCGTCTTGTTTAAGAAACTGACTACTTCGGCGACAAAAGGCGGCAAGGTACCGCTGAAACCGGTCCCGAATATTGCGTCCACGACCGCGCTATAGTTAAAATACCTGCGGACAGGTTTTAATGTTTTATGGTCGATTATCGGGACAACGCGTATACCCAGCGCCTTCACGGCTTTTAGATTCGCGGCCGTTTCTCCGGCCTTAACGTCTTCTTCACGGGCCAGGAGATAAACGTCAACGGGTATACGCCGGCTGAAGAGTTGGCGGGCCACGACAAAACCGTCGCCGCCGTTATTGCCTTTTCCTGAAAATACCGCAATGCGCCTGAGATGGATATTCATGTCGGCAGAAAGACGCAGTATCTCCTCAGTTGCCGCAATGCCGGCATTTTCCATAAGGACCAGTGAAGGGATGGCAAACCGCCCGCGGGCCTTCGAGTCTATCTCGCGGATTTTTGCAGCAGTGACATGAAACATTCTACGAGATAGGGCTTCCGAGTTTTATGTCGCGCTGCGGCACCAGAAGCGCCAGGCCGACATCATCCTTGGTCGCCAGGATCATACCGTTCGATTCCACGCCCCGGATCACCGCAGGCTGGAGATTCTTAAGGAAGATAACGGTCCTGCCGACAAGCTCCTCTTTGCCGTAAAACTGCCTGATCCCGGCAACAACCTGTCGCGTCTCAAGGCCGAGATCTACCTTGACGATATACAGCCGGTCGGCATTCGGATGATCCGTTACCTCAAGTATTTTTGCGGTAACTATCTCGATTTTTCTGAAGTCATCTATCGTGATCATGGGACACCTCATTCAAACTGATATTATTTTTTACCTTCGGGTTTTGCCGCCGGTTTTGCTTCTGCCTTTCCTGCCGGTTTAGCGCCCGCCTTTGCCGCATCCTTTGACGGAGCCGCTCCCGGTGCCCCTCCGGCCGCCGGCGCAGCTGCGCCGTCAGCAGCCGCGGCCGCCGCTTCAGCTGATTTCTCCTTCTTTACCTTGAATTTGACGATCTTTATTTTCGGCAGACCATAAACGGATTCGTCATCCTCCCATTTTTCTTTTTCGGCAAGCGTCTTTAAGCGTTCGTACCGTTTAAGAACAGAGCGGTGAATTGTCTCCTTTGCCTTTGACCGTAAGCTCGGATGTTGCGACATTGTGTAACCCTCCTTTTATCGTTTTCTGATAAACGCACCATTATACGCAGACACAAACCTTTTCAGGGACAGTTGAGCCTCTTCCCTGTTTTTATAACTACCCGTACAGACCGTATATATATTGTTCTCAAACTGCACATTCGCGGCTATCCCGCGGGCTTTCAAGGCATTAACAGCCGCTACTGCCGAAGAACGGTCGCGATAGGCAACCAGCTGGATCGCATAAGGTTTATTTGGCGCAACAATACCTGACCCAATTTTTTTTTGCGCCGCGACAGTAGTATTCCTGGCCTTTGTCGCGCCCGCCTGACCGTTCCGCCTCCCGGTTTCGACACCTATTGCAAATGCCAGGATGAAACCAAGCATGACAACGATCCCGAATATGATCCCCCCTTCAACCGAAACACGCATGACCCTCGG
>JAQURW010000236.1 GCA_028715425.1 Candidatus Omnitrophota bacterium | reverse complement strand
TAGTTTGCGCACAAAATAAAAAAATGACAGACAAAATATAGCTTAAGGGTACTAGGTATCTTTTTATCGGCGTAGAGATTACAGTGTAGATGAGATGAACTAATAGTGCGGGGAAAAAAGGGATCAGCAGGCAAAGACCCCTTGTCATTAATACTGCCAATGCTTGATTATTAATTCCCCAAGTAATACAACTGTGCAAGACCCAATAAGACATAACAAACAGAAAACAACAATATACTGTTCTGGTGGGACTCTTAGGGGCATAGAAAAAAAGAATTAACAGTGCGAAACCGCAAAGAATAAAAGATATTATTGCCGCCAATAAATGGCCACTCATATCCTGTTACCTGATCAAGTTATTGCTGTTATGCCCTACTTCTTCGGTATATTCTTCGCGCGCTTATTGCTTGAGAATGGCAGGATCTTGCCTTTTTCAAAGGCAAGGACAAACGCGCTTACAACGATCGGGTCAAATTGGATACCGGACTCTTTACGTAATTCCTCAATGGCAAGTTCGGCGCTTTTATGTTTGCGGTACGGCCGGTCGGTCGTAATGGCATCAAAGGCGTCACAGACCGCTATAATGCGGGCAATGAGAGGTATTTCAGTCGCCTTTAAACCGTCAGGGTAGCCCCTTCCGTCATACCGTTCCTGATGGCCCCGGATCTCACGGGCAACATCGCTTAGTTCCTTAATAGGCATAAGAATAGCCGCACCTACACCGGGATGCTCTTTGATCTTTTCATACTCTTCGGGAGTGAGTTTGCACTTCTTGTTGAGCACACGGTCAGGACAGCCGATCTTTCCGACGTCATGGAGGAGCGCGGAAATATGCAAGGTCTCTCGGAAATTCTTATACGCAAGCGCTTCAGGGATGCCTTCGATCTCATCGGCAAGAGAAAGAGCATACTGCGTAACACGCTCGGTATGGCCGTGCGTATACGGGTCACGCGCATCAATGGCAGTTGCAAGCGCAATCGATGTATGTATAAAAATGCGGTGTTCGCGAACATACAAGTCTTTCACTTCTTCGACTTTTTCCTGAAGGTTTTCGATAAGCTGGGCATTTGAGATAGCCATGGCAGCATCATTGGCAAGGGTCATGAAAAAGCCTATCTCCTGCCTCGAGAACTTCTGGTTCGACTGTTTAGGGCCTAACACCAGGACTCCTATCAGGTCCTTTTTGTAATAACACGGGATGCATACCTCGGCCCTCAGAAGCGACATTTGTTTTAACACCAGATCGACGAGCTCTTCAAGCTCGGGATGGTTCTTGAACGCTTCTTTATTCTCGTGTAAGGATTTCAGCTCACCGAGCGCCAGGGTGCCGGTATCTGATATCATATAGTTCTGACGGCTGGCAAATATTTTAACAAGAGGATTGTCAAAGGTCATACGTATAAAATTGACCGGTATTTTGACACCCTCGGAACCTTTGCTGTCTATGAGAACAAATGCATTTTTGTCTTCCTTATATAAAAGGACCGCCGTATGCGTCGTTTTGAGTTCCTGGTCGATCAGGCGGACGATCATCCTGATAAGGCGCTCAGGTTTACGGAAACGTATCATGGTGCGAGACGCATTCTCGAGCACGACCTGATAGTCCAGTTTCGCTTTGGGCCGCTTGAACATGGCGTCCCTGTCCATAGGGACAAGCGCCCCCTCAGTGCTAACGATCTTGTCCATGAGCCAGGTGTTTACTTTAGCCCAGTTTGAGCCTGTTTTCCTTTCGGCTGTCATTCATCATCTCCTTCCGTGGGTGCAGCACCTAGTCAATTTTCTTTTTTAAGTTGCTTTGTCATTTCATAGACCGCGCTTTCCAACTCTTCCAGGATAAGCGGCTTTGTTATGTATTTGGTAGCGCCGAGCCTGGTCGCCTCGTTCATCCGCTCTTTATCGTCGACGGCTGTCACCATGATGACATTGGCTGTTTTATCAAATTCCTTTATCCGCTTCAGCGCCTCTATCCCGTCCATCTTGCGCATGCGGACATCGAGGAGGATAATGTCAAACTTATGTTTCCGCGCGCATTTAACGGCCTCCTCGCCGTTCGAAGCGACTGCGACCTCAAAATCGCGTTCCTCAAAAAAGTGTTTCACAAAATCACACACATCGACTTCATCGTCCACCACCAGCATCTTGAGCATTCGTCACCCCTTTTCCGCTATATGCTAATTTTTTGATCTCTCGCCATATGCCTTTATTACCGCCTCCTCGAGCATCTTGATCGACGGCAGCGGTTTATCAAGGTACGCATATGCCCCTTCAGCCAAGAGGCGGGCCTTGGTCTTTCCGCCGTCATCGAACGCGGTCACGAATATAACCTGCGCCTTGCTTTCGCCCCGGCGGGCGAGCGTTAATATCTCGTCGCCGTTTAAGCCCGGCATCTTAAGGTCAAGAATGAGGACATCCGGTTTCTTTTCTTTTATAAGTTCGATCCCTGTGGCGCCTTTGTTGGCAATGTATATCTCGAACCCGCGCAGGGAAAAATACTCGCTCATCATGGCGGTAAATTCGACTTCATCATCGATGGCAACTATAAGAGGCTTATCCTGTGGCATACTGCATCCTTTCTAACCGCTAACCGCTACGTACGAACTGCTTCCGATACACCCAACGGGAACTGGAGCGTAAACGTTGTTCCTACCCCTACCTGCGATCTGACAGAAATACGGCCCTCGTTTTTCTCCACTACCTGGCGCACTATAAATAATCCCAATCCGGTCCCCTTGCCCGGCTCCTTGGTCGTATAGAACGGATTAAATATCTGGTCGAGCTTATCTGCCGGGATACCCTGGCCGGTGTCTTCAACATTGACATGTATCGATTTGCCTTCTTTCCGGCCCGATACCATGATCTTTCCTCTATCAGGGATCGCCTGGGCGGCATTTCGTATCAGGTTAAAAAACACCTCCTCGATCTGTTTTTTATCGCCCACAATATGCGGAAGATCTTCGGCAACATTATTTTCGATCTCGATCTTATCGAGCTTCATCTCATAGCTGATAAGCGCCATGACATCGTTTATCGAGTCACGTAAATTGATGTCTTCGTTATAAAGACCTTTTGACGGCTTGGCAAAACTCGACAGTCTCTTGGTTATAGCAGTCGCGCGGTCGGTTTCGTGGATAACCTTCTGCATAATAACAACCGATTTCTCGACCAGCTCCTTGTCGGTCTTATTTTTATATAACCCGTCACGCATGTTCAAAAGGAATGCCTCGCACTGGCCGCGGGCAATGCCAAGCGGATTACATATCTCGTGGTTTATACCTGCTGACAAGGTGCCGATGACCGCCATTTTCTCCCGTTGTGCCGCTTCAGCCTGCGTCTTTCCAAGCTCATCAAGCGTACGAGCGTTACTGATGGCTATGGCAAGCGTACGCGCCAAAGTGATGATGATATCAACGTCTTCAGGCGTATAGTCCATATCAGACTTTTTCTTGCCGAGGGTAAGGATACCTATCATATCGTCATAAATGGTAAGCGGTACTGCAAGCACCAGCCTCAATTTATTCATATTCTCGACCAGCTGTTGCGGAAAAGGCGAGTCCTTGCCCTGGTCTTTGATCGAGAGATACGCCCTTGTCCTGTCTAAAAATGTCGTCAGCGTGTTGTTCATCGACAATGTCATACCGTGTAAACTTTTATCGAGCCCG
>JAQURW010000048.1 GCA_028715425.1 Candidatus Omnitrophota bacterium | reverse complement strand
GGCGGACGCGTCTTCGCGTTCCGTATCTTCCATGCCAATTCACGGATATGGCCGGGTGTTGTCCCGCAGCACCCGCCGAGCAGGTTAACCCCTTCCTTTATAAAGGCCTTCCCGAACGACCCGAATTCCTTTGCGCTCATAGTAAAAACAGTTTCGCCGTCGACCAGCTGCGGGAGGCCTGCATTGGGTTTGGCGATAAGCGGTACCTTCGCGTACGGCTTCAGGCCCTTTATTATCTCAAGCATACCTGACGGCCCGGTCGAACAGTTCGCGCCGAAAGCATCCGCCCCAAGGCTCTGGAGCGTGATAAGCGCCGTCAAAGGATCGGTCCCGTTCAGCGTCCGGCCGTCTTTTTCAAAGGTCATGGTGACCATAGTAAAGGTCCTGGCCAGTTCCTTTACCGCCACAAGGGCCGCGCGCGCCTCCTGGATATCTATCATGGTCTCGATGGCAAAAAGATCGACCCCGCCGTCCAGAAGCCCGCGTGCCTGTTCCTTGAATATATCGACCGCCTCATCGAATGAGAGGTCGCCGAACGGCTCGACGAATTTCCCCGTCGGCCCGATGTCGCCGGCAATAAGAGTCCCCTTACCGACAGCGCGACGCGCCAGACGCGCCAGTTCTTTATTGATCGCGCGGACATCCCGTATCCCGTAATCGGCAAATTTGACGCGGTTTGCCCCGAAGGTCGAGGTATAGATAACGTTGGCCCCTGCCTTTTTATAAGCGGCATGGACCGCCCGGATGATCTTCGGGTTCTCAAGGCACCACTGTTCGGGACAGGCGCCGCGCGGCATCCCGCGTTTTTGAAGCTCGGTGCCGGTAGCGCCGTCGAGAATTACGATCCTGTTCTCCAATAATCGATAAATGTAATTCATATTAAATATTTCGAATACCCGCGATCGCCGTTACGGATTTTTCCGGCACCAGCATGCACGACGAGGTCAAACGCACGCCGATCCGTTTCACCTCTAAAGTATTGCATATAATTTTCTGATTATCCAGCAAAAAATCGCCGTACCCTGCCGAAAACCGCCGTCCGGTCAAGACCTTGTTCTGCCGCCTGAATTCGGTGTTATAGTAACTCATGATCCATCCGAGGCCGTCATCGACCATTTCGCTGGCAACGGCGTCAAAAACGATCGCCTTCGCGATCTTTTTAGCGCGGACGCTCTTCCGGATCTCTTCCGCGACCTCCTTCCCGCCGGTCGCGGCCATAAAAAGAGCCTCGCTCGACCGCGCCAGGAGCCTCGCGAGGGAAACACTGTTAAAGGCGACATCATCGCAAAAAACGACCCGGTCCTTCGCGATCTCCCGAAGAGGCATGATCCGGGCAATGCCCCGGACGTCGAGATGCTGAAGCGCGCAATTGATAAGATAGTCGGTCTGTTTCTTCTGTTCGGCGGTTAAACGTGTCAGGCCTTTTCGGTAACCAAGGCGGGCATAAATGGCGGCATACGGAACTGCGGTATGGATCTTTTCGAATAAACGCACTCTCATGAAGGTATTATATCACGTGCGGGAAAATATATATATTGTTTATCGTACGGTAATGATAAGGTCGCCGGGATGGCCGCACGATGAACAGATACTGCCCTGTTCCCGTATGCGAAGTTTCTGGCCGGGCCTGGTGCCGGGTTTTATCTTTAACGTAATCTTTTTCCCGTTATGCTTGAACAGGATCTCCCCGCCGCTTTTGGCCACATGAGACGGGACAGAGAGCGTTGCCTGGACATCGGTATGCCCGCGGAACGTCTGCCGGCTGCCGAACCCGTCGTCGTTATCAGACATATATTCTTCAGCTCCGCTGCCGCCGCCCTGCCCCATATGGTTGAAGATATCAAAAATATCCTCGAACATGGTTCCCGACGGACCCCGGGATGTCGTCCGGTAGGTCCGGCCGCGGCCCTGCCCTTGCCCGAAATGTTTTAAGATCTCCTCAAAATCAAACCCCTGGGTGCCGGTATATTGGCCGCCCGAATAACCGCTGTATCCCTTGCGGAACATATCGTATTCCTGCCGCCGTTTTTCGTCGCTCAAGACATAATACGCCTCTGAGACCGTTTTGAACCGCTCCTCGGCGGCCTTGCGGTTATCCTGATTACGGTCCGGATGATACCGCATCGCCAGCTGCCTGAACGCCTTTTTGATCTCATCGAGCGAAGCGTTCTCCGGCACGCCCAATATTTTATAATAATCCTTATCCGCCATTGTTTGCTCCTTGTATACTAACCGCTATCCTCTAACCGCTTACCCTAAATGTATCACCTTTCGTATCATAGTCAATACGAATTTCGCTTTTTTCCTTAAGTTCCCCCTTTAACAGCTTAAGCGCGATGGCATCGTACAATTTTCTCTGCATGATACGCTTCAGCGGACGGACACCGAACGCCGGGTCGAATCCTTCCCTGACAAGGCCTTCCTTCGCTTTTTCGGTCATCGATACCTTGATCGATTTCTCGGCAAGACGCGCCTCGAGCTCTTTAAGCTGGATCCCGACGATCGCCCTGATATCGGCCTCGCTCAGTTTATTGAAGATCACGGTCTCGTCGATACGGTTTAAAAATTCCGGTTTGAAACTTGCCTTAAGAAGCGCCTCTATCTCGCGGCGCAGGCGTTTTGGGTCGTCGATCTCCCGGATGATCTGGCTGCCGATATTCGACGTCATGATGATGACCGTGTTCTTGAAATTCACGGTCCTCCCCTGCCCGTCGGTCAGATGCCCCTCGTCAAGGACCTGGAGAAGCACATTGAACACATCCGGATGGGCCTTTTCTATTTCGTCAAAAAGGATCACTTCGTAGGGCCGTCGCCTGACGGCCTCGGTCAATTGTCCGCCTTCTTCGTAACCGACATACCCCGGCGGCGCGCCGATAAGGCGGCTTACGGAATGTTTTTCCATGTATTCGGACATGTCGATACGTATGAGCGCCTTTTCGTCATCGAAAAGGAACGCGGCAAGGTTTTTGGCCAGGTAGGTCTTCCCGACGCCGGTCGGGCCGATGAACATGAACGACCCGATGGGGCGCTTGGGATCGCTGAGTCCGCTCTTGGAACGCCGTATCGCGTTCGCAACAAGGCTTACGGCCTCATCCTGGCCGACGATTGTTTCCTTCAGGATATCCTCCATGCCGATCAGTTTTTCTATCTCGCCCTGCATCAGCCTGGCCACGGGTATCCCGGTCCACCTTGAAACAACTTCGGCGATATTCTCTTCGGTCACTTCTTCTCTCAGCATCTGATGGCCGTTCTGCGTCGTCGCGAGCCTTGCATTCTCTTCTTTTAATTTTTTGTCGAGCTCGACAAGGAGCCCGTACCGGATCTCTGCCACGCGGTCAAGGTTACCCGACCGTTCCGCCTTTGCCTCCTCGACCTTCAGTGCCTCGATATCGACCTTGATCTTCCTGATACGGTCGATGATCTCTTTCTCGTTTTTCCAGCGCGCCTTCATGGCCTCGACGTTTTCCTTAAGACCGCCGATCTCCTTTTCTATCTTCCGGCAACGCTCTTTTGAAACGGCATCTTTTTCCTTTTTCAGGGCCTGCCGCTCGATCTCAAGCTGCGTGAGGCGCCGTTCAAGCTCATCGATCCCGGTAGGCATGCTTTCGATCTCGATCCTTAATGTTGACGCCGCTTCGTCCACAAGGTCGATGGCCTTGTCCGGCAAATGCCGGTCCTGGATATAGCGCTCCGACAGGACCGCCGCCGCTACCAGGGCGCTGTCCTTGATACGCACGCCGTGAAAGACCTCATATTTCTCTTTGAGGCCCCTCAGGATGGATACCGTGTCCTCCACGCTCGATTCGGCAATAAACACCGGCTGAAACCTGCGCTCGAGCGCCTTATCCTTCTCGATATACTGCCGGTATTCGTCCAGGGTTGTAGCTCCGACACATCTTAGCTCGCCCCGGGCAAGCGCGGGTTTCAGCATATTCGAGGCATCTATAGACCCCTCGGCCCTCCCGGCGCCGACAAGGGTATGAAGCTCATCGATGAAAAGGATGATAGTGCCGTCGGATTTTTCGATCTCCTTAAGGACCGCCTTAAGACGCTCCTCGAATTGCCCCCTGAACGCTGCGCCGGCTACCAGCGCGCCCAGGTCAAGCCCGATGAGCCGTTTATCCTTAAGCGATGTCGGCACATCCTGCCTGACCATACGCAGGGCGAGGCCTTCCACGATCGCGGTCTTTCCGGTACCCGCGTCGCCGATCAGGACCGGATTATTTTTGGTCCTTCTTGACAGGACCTGGATGATCCGCCGGATCTCGTCATCCCTTCCGATGACCGGATCCAGCTTCCCCTGTCCGGCCAGTTCCGTGAGATCACGCGAATACTTCTCCAGGGCCTGAAATTTTTCTTCCCCCTTCGGTTCATTTTTGTCGCGGTCCATATGCTACCCTCCTCTTAATAACGAATTTAAATATATCGATATATTAGTCCAAAAAAATTTACAGAATCTGTATGTCGAATTGGGCTATGAACCCCTCGACCCCGTTCCGAAGCACTTTCTTATTAATAATATAATACACCTTTTTCCCTTTTCTTTGCTTCATGACAAGGTTGGAACGCTTCAGGATCTGCAGATGGTGCGATATCGTCGGCTGCGTTACCCGCCCGAAGGCATCGCAGATCTCGTTGACATTATGCTCATGTTCCTCCAGGAACTCGAGTATCTCCTGCCGCGTTTCATCTGCCAGGGCCCTGAATAACTCGACATATTTTATGTCCATACCTGCCACCCCTCATCATATAGATGTATTTACTATCATCTATAAGTATACCTTATCTTTTACGATTTGTCAAGGCCAATACGCCGTACCACAGGGCCGTGCATAAAACGATCGTCGCGCCGGCCGACGTACCCCAGTAATAGGAAAGGATAAGGCCTGCGATCCCTGAAGTAAGGCTGATCACGACTGCCATTACGGCATACATGAAAAAATTGCGGCTGACGATCCTTGCCGCAGCAGCCGGCAGGACGAGAAGCGCATTGATGATAAGGATGCCGACCAGGCGTATGGAAAAAGCCACCACCAGGGCCAGAAGGATCGTAAAGGTCGTCTCGAGATACGCTACCGGCACACGCCTTACCCTGGCAACGGAAGGATTGACCGAAAGGAACATAAGGCCGTTACCGGCGGTCATCAGGTACGCCACGCTTACGCAAAGAATCAGGCCGAGTGTGATGATCTGCGTCCGGGTCACGGTAAGGATATCGCCAATAAGATAAGACGTGAATTTCGAGAAACCTCCGCCCCGCGACAGGACCATAATACCGAGGGCGACCGAAACCGATAAAAAAACGCCCAGCACCGTGTCGCTCGTTGCATGCGTAGCCCCTTTAAAAAAATTGATCGCGCATGCTACCAGCACGGCAAAGGCGACCATGGCCCAAAAAGGGTCTCCCAGCCCTATGAGCACACCGAGCGCGATCCCGGTCAGGGAAGAATGCCCCAGGACATCCGCAAAAAAGGCCATGCGGTTATTGATGACCATGATCCCCAGGAGCGCAAAAAGCGGCGTCGCCAGGCAGACCGCCAAAAACGCGTTCCGCATAAAATCATAATTAAACCATTCACCGAGCATACCGGTCATCCCTCGTTAATCGGTATCTTTGATATATTCCACAAATGCGGACCCAATGTCCTTATCAGCGCCTTATCCTTTAAGACCTCTTCAGGCTTTCCTTCCGCAATGACCGAACGGTTCAAAAGCAGTAAACGGTCAGCGTGAGGCGCAACCCCCACAAGATCATGGGTCACCATAAGGATGGCGACATCATGGCTTTTTTTAAGCCGGGTGACGATCTCATAAAAAAGCGACAGCCCTTTTGGGTCCATATTGGCGATCGGTTCGTCAAGAAGAAGAAGGTTCGGCACCGGCCACATGGCTATGGCCAGGAGGACACGTTGAAGTTCCCCGCCCGAAAGCTCGCCAAGCCGCCGCTTCAAAAGGTACCCTGCCTCGACCTTGTCGAGTATGATCTCGGCTTTTTTTTGTATGCGTCCGTTCACCCCAAGCCAGACCGGCTGTTTACTGACGCCCGCAGCCACAAGGTCGAGCACGCTGACCGGCGAATCGATATCAAAAACGCATTTTTGCGGCACATACCCGATCCTGATGTCTTTACGGGCGCGGCCTTCTATTTGCATCCTCATAGCGCCCCGGTAAGGGACCTCGCCCAGGATCGCGCGCAAAAGAGTGGTCTTGCCGGCGCCGTTCGGCCCGACGATGGCGATAAGTTCGGCGCAATTTACGTGAATATTGATATTATCCAGAACAGCACGGCGGCCGAGCGTTACGCTTAAGCCTTCGACCTTAATGCAGCAATGTTTGCAGGAGTTTGTTTCCACTGTTTACAGTTTGAGTTTCTTGGTCGGTCTATATTCCTTCTGAGGGATAACAGGGTTGACCGGCTGTTTCGGTTCGCCGCCGGCCAGCACGCTGAAAAGCTCTTCGGAGACCCACCCCGCCAGGCGGGAATTATCCGAGAAGACGGTGACCTCTGTCTTTCCTGCCTGGGGAGAAGCCAGGAGTATCCCCACATCCGTTGTATCGATCACGTTGGGATATGCCTTGTCGAACCGGTATGCCACGATAAACCACTGTTTTTTATCCTGCGAATAAATACGCGCGCTGAAATCATCCGTCAGGATCTTGACGGTCTCGTCCCAGACAACCGAGGCATCTTTTTCGAACGTTTGCGAATATTTGTTCGTTGCCGTCGCGAGGTCGTCTTTTGACATACCGAAAAATGCCCGTCTCACCTCATACTGAGCGCAGCCGGCCAGCGCTGCGCAGAGCGCCACAACCACGGCTGTTCTGCTCCCGAAAAATTTTATTTTTTGCATGATGAAAAAACCTCTTCTTTAAGCGGATATTTACCGCAGCTGAACATGTTACCCTCGGGGCAATACTGTAACCCCTTGCATTTTTCCCCGGACCCGGAAAAAACGCCGGGCAGTTTCTTCCTGCATATAGCCAGGATCTCGTTTGCCAGGGCCCTGATCTCCCACTGGGCGCGGCTGCAGCAGCGTTCCTTAAAAAAATGTATCAGTTCGCGGCAGTTCATCGTGACCACGATCTTTGTCGCCGCGCCCTGGGGCAGGACAAAGCGCGCGTCCTGGCTGACAGCCTCGCCTTTTTTCCCCTGCTTCTCAAATTTTCCGACCAGGCTGTTATACCCGTCCTGGACCGTCTCCATGACGGCAATATATTCTTTTTTCATAGCCGGGTCCTGCTCTATCGAAGGCGGGATAATGTAATCGAAATCGTCCGCCTTCACATAGCGCTGGCTTTGCTGGGAATACGAAGCCATCCGGTGCCTGACCAGCTGATGCGTCAGCGCCCGCGAAACCCCTTCGATCGCAAAGGTGAACTTTACGTGCTCAAGAGGGCTTTCGTGGCCGGAGGCGACCACCTTGGCGACAAATTCTTCCATCGTCCGGGGATCATCTTTGCCTGCGGCAAAGATAGCCGCGGCGGATTTTGCGGAATAGCACTGCCGGCACGCCGCATAGATGAGCGCAAGGGCATTGTCGGACATATCGATGAGCGTTACCCGTAACTGTGTTTGCGGCATATCCTTATTGTATCCTTCTGGAGGCTTAATATCAAGGGGTTTGGCTATAATCGGCTCCTGAAATCGCCCCACGGGAATTTCCTTCCAGGGCAATGCGTACGCGCACCCGATACCATGCTGTGCCCCATGATATGTTCAGGAGATATATTATAGTGCTCGCTCAAAAGCTTTACGAGATATACCAGGGACTTCATCTGGGCTTCGGAAACATGGTCCCGGTCAAAATTACCGACCAGACAGATACCGATACCGTCATGGTTCATGCCGCCGGCCTTACAGTGCGCGCCGTCACGCTGAAATGTCCAGCGCCGGGTCACTTCGATCTGGCCGTCGCTCCGGCCTTCGGTGCCGTTATCGATCACAAAATGGTACCCGATACCGCGCGAAAATCCCCGCCGTAAATGCGCCTTGTTAAACCCCGATGCGCTGCCGATATCCGTGGCGCTATGGTGGATGATGATATAACGCCATTTCGTGGACGGGGCAAGACAGATACCCGGCATACGGGGGCTTACCGCCTGAGGGATCTTCAACGTCTGGCCTACCGCAAGTTGTGTCGGGTCGGATATTCCGTTGGCCTTCATAAGGTCTTTGACGTCGACGTTGTAAGCCTTACTGATACGGTAGAGGGTTTCACCGTGAAGGACTATGTGGGATGCTGCGCCTGCCGGCTGATAAATGATCGGCATATCGCCCGGATAACAGACGGTTCCGCGGTTGCGCGTACCGGTCGCGCACGATGTCAGGAATAATACGCTTAAGATAAGAAGCACCGCGTATAAGAATTGCGTGCGTTTCGGCATGATCTCCTTGTCGGTATTTTAGACGAGTCTAACATTTACAGTTTTTTTGTCAAGGGGTATTATGCGCTGACAAGCGCTTCACGAGTCTGGCGGTAGAATTCTTCTATGCCTTCAACCGGCAGTCTGCATGCCTTGGGGATCTCAATGGTTAAGTGGCGTATTGCCTCTAGTGACGCATCAAAAGGGCCTTTCACGGCCAATTCTTTACCGGTGATATTTTTATATTGTTCCGCGATGAACCCGACCAAGCGCCCGTATTCGGACTCATCGGGGTTTTCAATGGGTATAGACGCCGCGGCGAATACTATATTTAACATGCCGGTAATCTTCAGCAGATTTTCTTTTATTCCGCCTTCCTCAAACAGCACGTCCACATGGCCTTCGCCCAGCGGGCGGTGATCTTTGCTTTCGCAGTAAACCGCAAGGAGCGAATCCCTTGACCCCTTTTCGCGCGAAAACGGACGTGCCACGATCCGCGCATGCGCATGCTGAGACAACACCTTCACATACAGTTCAAGGACTTCCCGCTGCGCCTGGGAAAACCCGTTATCGCCGACATCGTATTTTAAAATATAGACGCGCTCTTCCTCGAGCTCGGCCCTGATCCTGTCGGAAAAGAGCGACACAAAAAATCCGGTATCATGGATCATTCCTTTTATTTTTTCGCGGATGAACGGGATATCGGCCCTCGTCCTGTAATACTTCAACTGCTCAAGCACAAGCTCTCTAAACGGCGTCTGCACACGATTACTAATCCGGGTCCCCATACTCCTGCCTCCGGATCGTTCCTGCGTCAATTCCGCCAGTCCCATCTCATCAAGGACGGCAGCCGCGCGAATAGCCGAATTGGCGGGAATTCCGCCGGTCGCGGCCACAACCGAGATTCTCGTTTCGCCTTCCGGCAGGCGTTCGAAGAGATACGCAGGATGCCCCTTGGTTAACGTCTTAAGCGGGGTCGACCAACGCGCACCGACCGTTCCGCGGACTTGCGCTTCGTAGCCTAAAATAAGCAATCCACGCTCAGGCTCTTCCTTTTGGCGCCGTTCATTTTCTTCAGATACCAACTTTTTGTAATCGGTCGTATATACCGTCCGCTTGTCTATGCCCGACGCCTCTGCAATATTCGGTATCGTGATCGCGCCATCAAGCTTCATAAGGCCTTCGCGAACGGCCTCTTCGGAATTGGCCGCGACGATCTTGATAAGAGGACGGCCGGGCTGTCTTTTTTCCCTATGGGCATTTACCTTACGTATCAGCATCCGGTAGTTGTTCCTCGTCAATGTCGCTGGGTCAATATGCATCCTGCGAGCGAGACCAATCGCAGTAATCTTTCCTTCTATTGTCCTGAGTTCCCGTAAAATCGCTTTCTCTGAATCGGTTATAAAACGTTCCCGCGAAGTAAGCAGGGGCCTCGCAGGTTCTTCCTGCCTCCGCCGTTCATTTTCTTCATCGACAAGCGAACGCCAATCATAATGATCACAGTCTTTAATCCCCGCGTGCTTGAGCCGCATCATGGTAATAAGGCCCTCCATTGACCTCAGGACAGCGAGGATATCGCCCCGCGCATCTTGAGAACGTTGTCCGGGCTCGACGATGAGAGGCCGTCCGGCCTCTTCCTGCTGCCGGCGCTCATTCTCTTCCCGAATGAGCAGTCTGTATTTTTTTTGCCGTACCGATGTTTCATTAACCAGCGCTTCACGGGCCATTTCCCGTATCGAAGTCAACCCCTCGATACCGCGCAGGGCTTCGCGTATATCGCGTTCGGCGTTATCGGTCTTTACACAGATAAGCTTTCGTTTCGGTTCTTCCTTCTGGCGCCGCCTGTTTTCGTCACGGATAAGCTCGCGGCAGTCGTTCGACACGAGCGAGCTGGGGACAACGCCGGCCATACGCGCTATAGCGCGCTGCGTTATTTTTCCTTCGATATCCCTCAATACCGCCTGGACCGCGCTTACGACGCTGGTCACCGTCACTTTAAGAAGCGGCCTTTCAGGCTCTTCTTTTTTACGCCGCATGTTCTCGGCATAAACATGTTTCCTGTAATCGTTATGCCGCACGGTCGAAACCTTAAGACCGGATTCCCGGGAAATATCGAACGTTGTTATGCGGCCATCGAGCCTTTTCAGCGCCTCCTGGATTTTTTCGGCGACATTCGTGGCATGGGGAGAGGCAAAGGTGATGGCCGGCCTTCCGGACCCGGATCGTTCCCTTTTCATATTTTCTTCCTCAGCCATGGCCCGGTAATCGTATAGCATAACGGTAAAATACGTTATACCCATTTCCGGCTCAATTTCGGCGCACACTTTCACAATATCGGCAAGTTTCGTATACCCTTCGAGTTTTGTCATGGCTTCCCTGATAACATCGACCGACTCCCGCGGTAATTCAAGAAGCGCCCTGCCCGGCTGTTCCTGCGTACGCCGCTCGTTTTCTGCCTCCAGGAAACTGACAAATCCGTAACGGCGTACCGTAGACGGGTCGACCCCGGCGATCTCAGCAACATCTTTGGGCATTATCGGCCCTTCGAGCGCCTGAAAAGCCTCCTTGATATCTCCTTCGGCGCTGCGCGTGGGCATTATGATGAGCCGCCGGCCCGGTTCCTCCCGCTGACGCCGCTGGTTTTCCTCGTCGATCAAGGCGCGGTAATTCGTCGGAGATACAGATACGACGTCCGCCCGTTCGGCGATCGCGCCAACCGATGTCTTCCCTTCTATATGACGCAGGGCCTCACGGACAGCTTCTACCGCGTCTTTCGGCCGGACTTTCGGCCCCTGAAGCAAATGCCGGTGCGGCTCGCGCATCTGCCGCCTTTTATTCTCTTCGTTGATCAGGAAACGTGTATTGATCTCTCCGCTCAGGGTAGAAGGAGCAAGCCCAGCCAATGCAGCTATTTCCTCAAAGGTTACCTTGCCTTCCATTCTTTTAAGCGCTTGTCGTATGAGGGCAGTAGCTATTACGGCACGCGGCCGTGTTTCTGCTATGATCGATACCTTCCCATTATCCCTGCGGTACTCCTCTTCAAAAAGTATAAGCCGATCCAGCGTAAACGAACTTCCTTTGTAAAGGGCCTTTTTGAAGCGTTCAAGACGCTTTTCAACCCTGCCTACATCAAAGGGTATTCCGCGGATACGATGCATGGCCCATTCATCGGCTTCGATGCGTCTTTGTTCATTCTGTATCTGCACACCCAAGGCGTTTTGCATATAAGGCGCAAGATGAGGAAAGCGGCCCCTGATATCGGCATAGTTCAAAGCAACCTGATACGGGGTCTGCATGATAAAATCGACCTGCATCCTGGTCAATACATCGGCAAGATTGGTGTCCCACAGGTGCCTGATATCGTCCAGGGCTTCTTCTTCACGCTGCGATAAAAATTCACGGTAGCAAGAAAGGGCCGCAAACTCCAACTCAAAATCGATATAAGGATACTGCGTCATGATATCATCGCGTGAAACGGTTTCGATCACCTGCGTTTGAAAACTCTTCTGATCAAGACCGTAGAGGACGTCCAGCATCAGAAGCTGTTGGTCATTCAATGATTTTGCCTGCGGCGCTGATACTTCTGCCTTCGGCGGCCGAGCTGCTGCCTTCGCCTTCGGTCGCCCCCGCCGTATGACAAAATGATCACTGCCAAGTCTGGCGAATGCCTCCTTATCCGCGGGGCGTTCGTGAGAAAGACAGAGGATATACGCCGGTTTCGAGAGTATCTCCCTGATAGATTGAAGGGTATCTTTGCCGGCATCGTTCAGGATAGCTTTCTCGGCCTGGTCGGTAAGACGGCTTCCTTCTATGGTCTGTTTGAAGAGAACTTCAAATCCCGCCACCTTGAGAGCTGTAATAAAAAGTTTATTGACCGGCGAATGTTCCGGCAGGGCTATTATGAGCTGTGCGGTATTCGACAGTGTCCGTTCTTCATGTCCCTCTTTTGGCGTTACAGCGAGCGCGTGATCGCATGCCAGGATCGCTTTTCGCAGTTCGTCCTCTGAAAGTTGATCAAACACGAATGACGCGACTAAGGCCTTGAACTGTCCCGGGGTCGCGATCATGCCCCGAAGCATTTCAAGCGAAACGGTATCTATAGTATCGGGGATGCCGGCGATGCTCGCGCATATTTTTTTCGGATTTGGTGCCGCATCATAGAGTCCCCGGTCCTGCTCAAGATCGATAATGTTCTCGACTTTATCAACAGAAGCCGGCGGCAATTTCTGCATGATCGCCCGATAAAGCACACTGCGATTGGCCCCAATGTCTAAGACAGGCGCATTGCCGGCCTGCATAAGTTGCGGCGTAAGATATCCTGCAATATGCAGATTTGCGTGATAGGCCGGCGTGCGCAGGGCTTGCTGGTCGCCGACAGCCGTTGTGCGCCGCGCTCCCCATACGAGCGATTCAAGGCGGCAGTATTCCTGCTCGAATCTTAAACGCCGGTAGAGGTTGACGATACAATCGATATCGCGCCTGTCCGGTTTTCCGACTACGGGTTCCGCCTCGAGCGCGGAACATATCCGGTTCAATGCCGACAGGTCCTGCGGCGTCAAAAGATTGGTTGTCTTCCTTTTACCGGTTATCGTGCGGTACAGCCGCGTGATCTCTGCCCGCATAAAATCGAACTCATTAAGCGCGACATCCGGCATAATGGCGGACCATGCGTTTTCAAGTTGTTCGGCAAACGGCCGGACCAACGCGACCTCGGTCCCGCCGATCAGGCCAGGCTTGTTTATGGCTGTTTGATATAAACCGGACAGAATCCCTTTCCGGCTCTCATCGAGCGGCTGCGGAAGCAAGGCCTGATATTTCCAGACGAGCCGGATGTTCAAACGGTCCGCGCCTAAACGCTCCTCTTTGGCGCGTCTCAAGCTGTCGATCGTATCGTGTCTGTCCGGGAAAAGCCCTTTAATGCATTCGGGGCCGATGTACATGAATTCATGTGTCAGGCGGTTCGTGACACGGTATGCCCACTTCGGCCGGTGGCTGCCGGAGAAAAAACATCCGCTGTTCCCGCGGCTGTCGGTTATCCCGGCATGGTCGATGCCTTCGGGAAAATAGATAATGTCATCGATATCCCATTCCCCTGCCGCCGTATCGACATTGTCTTTGCACTGGCTGAGCGGAAGGATACGCGAGCGGTCGACAGCGCTTATCGATGCCGTCTGGTAAAACGACATGCCTTTGGCAAGCGCGCGCTGTATCATATCCCCGCGTACCCGGGCGTCCCAGAACTCCGCGGTAAAATATGTCCTCCGTCCAAGTACACCGGCCCGCGCCGCCTCGGCCATAAATGAGCGTTCAGGCAGGGGGG
>JAQURW010000235.1 GCA_028715425.1 Candidatus Omnitrophota bacterium | reverse complement strand
GTAGTTTCATATTATACAATACACGCTCTTAATTCACAATGGTTTTCCGTAAAAAACGATAAATCCTGTCGCATACATATCGATGTCCTTCAGGCGTCCAATGCGCCCCATGCCCTTGATAGCGATAGGGTTTTACGCATGACTTTTTACTAAGCGCTCTTTACCGCGGCGGCTCAGTTTTTTTATACGTATCTCTTCGAGGAAGGCATATCTGAAATACCGGTATCGCTTATGCCAGACAAGTTTTACCGGCCTGCGGTCACGGGTATATTTGGCGCCCCGGCCGCTATTATGCAATCTGAGCCGGCGGGACAGGTTCGGCGTGTAGCCCGTATAATACGTTCCGTCGCGGCACAGGACAATGTAGACGAAAAACTTACCGACGCGTTTTATGGAGGCCATTGCTGCCTTAAGGTAGTATAACGACCTTCAACGAATTACGGGCCTCCGTAACAAGTTTAAAGCCTTTTTGGATGTCGTTTAAGGGAAGTGTATGCGTTATGAGATCCCTGACGGGCACCCTTCCGTCCAGAATAAGCTCTAACGCCTCTTCAAGGTCAACGGGAGCCGCTCCGTACGTCGAAGAAACTGTCAATTCATTCCGCCAGAAATCTTCAAGCGGGATCTCGGCCGTCTTTCCCGGGATCGCAAAGAACTGGATAATACCTTTTCTGTCTACGCACTCGAACGCCTGCTTAACAGCGGCCGGGGCCCCGGTACAGATTATGACCCGGTCGGCTTTACCTTGAAATTGTTCCTGCGCGTGTATCACCTCATCGGCGCCGGACCGTTTTGCCTGCGCCAGCCTGTAGGCGTCTATATCGGTCGCGATGACCTCGGCGCCTTTTAATTTCGCTACCCTGATGTTCAAAAGCCCCGAAACGCCGCTGCCCAGGATCAGGACCGTTTGGCCTTTCCTGATATCAAGCATACGCTGCCCCCGCACGACGCATCCCAGGGGTTCTATCATGGTCCCTTCTTCATAGGATACATTGCCGGGGAGGACATACGTGCCGCGTTCGACATTGGCCTGCGGGACCCTGACAAATTCGCTGTATCCGCCGGGATCATAATTGCCCTTATGGAGCGTCTCGCACGCGGTGTGATTACCGGCGCGGCAATAGTTGCAGACATTGCAGGGAACATGGTGGCTGACAAAGACGCGCTGGCCGACGGTGTATTTCCCTGTCCTGGTTTCGGCGATATCGCCGGCGATCTCATGCCCCAATATCCGCGGGGCCTTTTTGATCCGGTACCATTCTATAACGTCGGTACCGCAGATGCCGGAAGCCCTTACCTTGACCAGTATCTCGCCTTCCTGTAAGACGGGGCGGGGATGTTCCAGGATCCGCAGGTCGTTATTATTATAATAGACTGCGACTTTCATTTCTTTTTGTAGATCTTAAATGCCTCGTTTACCGAGGAGCCTTCATGCACGATCGCGCGCACTGCCTTGATCATGCCTATGGGGTTATCCGACTGGAATATATTCCTGCCCATATCGACGCCGACGGCCCCGTTCGTGACGGCATCCTTTGCCATCTGGAGCGCCGCACGTTCTTCGATCTTCTTTCCGCCGGCAATAACGACCGGGACGTTCCCGCATGCCTTGACGATCTTATCGAAATCGGGCTCGCAATAATAGGTCTTTACCATATGCGCGCCCAGCTCGACGCATATCCTGCACGCCAGGCCCAGGTATTTCGCGTCACGCACCAGGTCCTTGCCGACAGCCGTCACCGCCAGGACAGGGATACCGTAATCGTTCCCTTCATTGACGATACGCGACAGGTTTTCGATCGACTGGCGCTCATATTCCCCGCCGATATACACCGAGCACGTTACAGCCGAGGCATTGATCCTGATCGCGTCCCGGATCGAGGTCGTGATTATCTCGTTCGATAATTCCTTGAGTATACTTTGGCCGCCCGAGACCCTCAAGACCACGGGTTTGTCCATGGCCGGAGAGATCCAGTTCCTCAAGCCCCCGCGCGTTATCATAAGCGAATCCGCGTAGGGCAAAAGCGGATTCACGGTCTTGCCGAGATCCCGAAGGCCGGTCGTCGGACCCTGAAAATAACCATGATCGACCGCCAGCATGACGAGGCGGCCGCTTTTCGGATTGATGATCCGCGATAAACGGTTCTTCATTCCCCATTCCATGACAATGCCCTCCTTGATTAAATTTTTCTCCACGGCCCTAAAGGCACCGCACTATCGTCGACGAACTGCCAGTCAACTGTATCCCTGTCGCGCAGGTTCAGATGATCCTGTACCGCAACCGACACATCGATACCGGCCTTTTTAGCGGCCGGGCGCCGGGTCCCGAAGACGTAACGGGCATCGTCGCTCCGGTACGGTCCCACGTCTTCCCATTGCGCATAGACAATGTTACCATCCTTTATTATTTTTATCCAGCGATTCTTGCACATCGATTCCCGGGATCCCCACATCTTTAAGCGCGCCCAATAGATAACGTTGTGTGCATTTTTTTTACGCCTGCCGTTCTTACCGAAATCGTTATACGGCAGCGCCGCGTAAAAAGGGTTTTCGTCCTTTATGTGCTCGCCCCATTGTTCGTCCCAGGCGCTTTTTACATTGCCCTTCTCTGCCGGATGAAATACGGTAACCGGGATATTGCTATGGACAGGATAAACGTCCGGGCTGTCGGCGAAACAGATAACGGCAGCCGAAACGACGCCTGCTAATGCCGGGATATACGATCTCATATTTCTTTTTTCATTAAGGAAAAGATCGGGAATGCCAGGACCTGCGCGATAATAGCCGCGCCGACGACCAGGACGACCGAGATATCGTACAATACGCCCATAAGGACGCTGCCGGCGAAGGCCGCGAGGCCGTAACTGGTATTGAATATCCCGTAGCCGGTGCCGCGCTTCTTAAGCGGCGTAATATCGGCGATAACCGACTTCATGATCGTTTCGTGTATCCCCATGACCACACCCCACACCAGGACACCGAGAACGGCAAACGTATGACTATGGACAAAAACCAGCAGCGGGGCGATCGCCGATAAAACCGGTATTGTCCACAATATATTTATCCCGCCTTTTTCGCTGTTATGTTTATTTTTTAAAATATCGTAGAACTTGCCGAAGCCCAGGGCCGCAGCGCCGTCGATCCCCATGGCAAGCGCGTACACGAACGGGATCTCGGCATCGGACATGATACCCCGCGCCTTGAAATGAAACCCTAACAACGCAAAATTGACATACCCCAGCGTCGTCACGAACGTGAATAAGGTATAGAGCCAAAAGACCCGGGTAAGCCTGTCCGGCTCTTTGGCCGTCTGCCGGGGTGCCTCAAGGGATTCGGGCGACGGCACCTTGATATAAGCGACGACAACACACACCATGACCAGGAGAAAGGGGATCCATAAAAGCCCGTATGCCTTTTGATAATCCGCAAGGGCCTTGATCCCGCCGCCGGTAAAAAGGAAAAAAAACGTAAAAATAAGCGGGCCTGCGATCGCGCCGATCTGGTCCATGGCTTCCTGCAAACCAAAACCGAACCCGGTACCTACCTGTTTTGTCGCCTGTGAAACGATCGTATCCTTGGCAGGGCTCCGGATCGCCTTGCCGAGCCGTTCCATAACGATCAATACCGCGGCAAACTGCCAATATCCGGCAAGGGAAAGAAGAGGCACGCTGATCAGCATGCCGTAACC
>JAQURW010000047.1 GCA_028715425.1 Candidatus Omnitrophota bacterium | reverse complement strand
GTATTCGACGCCCGACTATCTGGTTCAGGTGAAATGGTCGAAGATCCTGAGCAAAGGTAAACGGAAATACCGCCAGTGTTACGGCCCGCCGTTCATTATGCAGCTTTCGGGTTCCGGTCTGGTGGCACCCTGCGGCATGCTTTTTAACGATAAATATAAAAAATATCACATCGGCAACATAGCGGTAACACCGTTCAGGGAGCTGTGGAAAAGCGAACGATACTGGGAGGTAATCGGCCTCGTCGGTTCGAAAGAATTCAATGCCCAGACCGATTGCGGGTGCCTCTGCCTGCAGGACAAGGTGAACGAATTTTTATGGGATTTGAAGCAGGGAACTATGCCGCTGCCAAAACCCGGTGACAAACCGCCGGCGCATGTGAATTTTATATAATGCCTAAATTTAAAAACATTTTTATCGTTTCGGGCATCGTCGTTTTTTTTATTTTGTTTTTTGCCCCTCTCCTTATTACCCGCACCCGTATGTTTTCGCACGACACGATCTGGTTTTACGGCGTATTCCATTATTTCGCCGACCAGCTCCTCCAGGGCGTTTTCCCGTACTGGGACCCGTACGATTATTGCGGCCAGCCGTTCTATACGAATCTCAGCATCATGCACCTGACAAACCCGTTTACCGTCGGCATTATCATGCTCAATAAGGTAATGCGCCTGTCCCTGCTGACGCTGTACCACTGGCATTTTATGCTCGAGATCGCCTTTTCGGGCATCGGCGTGTATTTTTTTTCCCGCACGGTCAATAAGCACCGGTTTACTCATTTTTTTATGATGTTTGTATTCCTGTTCTCGTCATTCACCTTTATTTGTCTCAGGCAGAACGGGTTCCTGTACGCTTTTTTATACCTGCCGTGGGTGCTCTTTTTTTTGATACGAATCCTCGATAATTTCACTCTGTTTAACATGGCAGGGCTTGCGCTTTTCCTGGGGCTTGCCATGGGTGGATACCAGGGGTTATTTGTCGTCGTTTTTTTTGCGGTATTCGTCATATCGCTTCTTGTCACGATGCGCCAGACCGTGGCGCGCGCCATCCGGCCGGCCAATATCCCGCTTTTGATCTTAGGCGCCGTCATCGTCGTCGTATTAAGCGGTCCGCTTCTGGCGGTCTTTGCGGACAAGGCCGATTTTGTGCCGATGGCCCGTGAGAGGATGAGCGGCTGCGTCCCGGCCGAATGGGAAGATTTCCGCGGGCTCGTTGACCGCGCTCTTGCCGTTCACGGATATTTCGACGGGACCCGGGCCCTTTCAGAAGGGTTCCTCCATATCGGATTTATCCCGCTTATCTTTGCGGCGGTGGGACTCCTCCTTGTCAGGGACCGGTTTAAAGTCAATTTTCTGGCCACGCTCGTCTTTGTCGGATTGATAATGGTGGGCGATAAATGTTTTGTGCAGAAAATAGTCAACATTGTGTTCCCGCCGTTCCAATTTACCCGCCACATGCAGCTCTTTGCGGGGTTTTTCCTGTTTAACCTTATCTATTTTTCGGGCAAGGGCTGCGAATGGTTTATCGGGGCCATGAGAAGTCCGGTGCGGGAAAAGATATTCGTGACGGCTGCCGGATGCCTGGTGTTCGCGGATCTTATCACGTACGGGATACCGGCGCTCGGTTACGTGACGCTTGATCGGACGCCCATGCAATTCAGCGAATATCCTACCCGGGTGGTATTTGCCGACCGTCGGGAGCGGCGTGTGGTCAAATCCGAGGAAACGAGGTATTTCAAGCCCGCGCTTTATAAGGTTCATACGGCCTATAATGCGGCGACCGTACCCCGGCAATTTTCAGATCGGGAGTTGATCCATGACCTTTACCGTCTGGTGGAAGGATGCTCGGATACTGAAAAACGTTTTTCTTTTTATGAAGAAGCCCGGCAACTGACGGTACGCGATTTCGTCGCCTACGGGATCGGTCATTTTACGTCATGGGGGAAAAATGACCGGCTTGCATTCCTGGATATCCTGAACGTTATTCTCGTGGACTGTATGCGGCAGAACGATTTCTATGCGTTTTTCGGCGACTCTCTTAAGCAAGGTGTTTATGCCCGTACCGCCGTGTATGCCGGTTACCGGGAGCTAGGGGCCGGCAGCCCTGACTGGTCGTTCCGCCAGCAGGCAGGGGCCGCGATCATTAAGCTTCTCGACCTGTCGTCTCGGGCGGACCCGGCCGCTAACACAGCCGTATTTAATTTTCTGGGAAAGAAATATAACCTTGATCGGCGTCTGGCTATCCATAAACAGTTCTTTAAGACAATGCCGCTTCAACGCTACCTTGAATTTATCTGGAATACCAACCACGTGGAGGAATTCACGCTGTTACTCAAAAAAGATTACGAAGAGCTTTTAACGCTTACGGGCAGGCCGAACGACGGTGCCGTGCACGAGGGCACGGTCGAGCGTATAGAACGGTCTATGGGGATACGGGATACCATCATTCAATTTTATTCGAGTGCCGACGGCGCGTTGTCGGGCAGGATCGGGGTGCCGTACCGTGTGACGGTATACACGTCAAATGTGCTTGAGCTTACGGCTGATACGCCGCGCGATTGTTGCCTGTACGTGAGCGACGGATACGATAAATACTGGACGGCCTTTATCGACGGCAAAAAGGCTGCTGTTGAAAAAGCCAATGGCGCGTTTAAACTTGTCCGCATGCCTGCCGGGAAACATACCGTGCGGTTTGTTTATTCGCCGGCACCCTTTAAGATTGCGCTCGGGATATATTATGTCTTGATCGGGATTGTATTAATCTATTTTATTTCATTGATAGGACGGATGAGGTCAGGAAAGAGTTTCCAAACCGCATAGTAGACGTATTCTGCCTTGATAAAGTTCCCCTTGCCGTTTAGATGGCATTCGTCGTAGAAAAGCTCGTTATAGCGCCCTTTGAATATCTCGCGCATATCCATTATCCGCACATCGGGGTTTGTGCCGTATTTTTTCGCGAGCGCGACCAGATATAATGACTGCTGTATCTTATGGCATTCCGCGAGGATCTCGCCGACCTTTTCATCCCTGAACCCGGTCCCGAATTGGGGAAGGAAATGCATGGGTTGTATGTGCGGCTCCAATATCACGATGACCTTGATGCCGTGTTTCAGGGAGTAATCTATGGAATCCAGTTCGGTCTCGACCATGATCTTGGCGCGCAGGGCGTTTTCGCGCATGATGTCCTTGGAATTTCCTTCTTGCTGCTTAAAGGCCTTATAATCGAACCCCAGAAAAAGGTCGCCGCCGCCGTGCAGGGTATCCTTGACAAAGGTCACGACAAAGCGCCGGGTGGAGCGGAGGTTGAATTTTATGAATGAGGACAGGTATCGCACGACCGGGTTCTTGATGTAAGGATTGTAGGGATGATAATAATCGGGCGTGATGTACGAATAGCGGTCGTCCCCGAGTTTCTTGATAACGATAGGCAGGTCGTTGTACCCGTCATGGATGACGACACAGTTCGGATTGTACCGGGGGAGGATATTTTTTATAAAAAAATTCGTGGTAACCGAATTAACGCCTGATATGCCGAAATTATACGCGGTCCCGCCCTTGCCGGCGCGTTTAAAAAGCGCGTCGAGAAGGTTGGGATAGCTCCACTTAAAGGGCATATTGCAGCCGTTGGTGGTTGACCCGCCGAGGCAGAAGACGCGCGGCGGGAAATCGAGCGGGCTTGGCACAGGGCTCCGTTTAAACAGGTCCGTGTGCTCCACAAGATGCGGATTAGCCGAATAATAGAACTTCCGCGGGTCGTCGTAATGAAATCGGAGCGCTGTCTCGATCATGAGGAGTATCGCCAGCGTTAAGGCGAGGCCGAAACATAACGCCGCAAGATTTTTAAGAGCTTGATTTCCAGGTCTCATGGCACTCCGTTTTATAAACGGGCTGTAGTATAGCATGCGTCCTGCGGATAGTCAATCGGTAGATTTCTGTTGTCCTGCGAAGACTATTTTGCTACAATCTAGGCAATATGAGAACCGCGATTGTTCGCACGATGATCGAAAAATGCCTGGGAATGCGGAAAGGGGAAAAGCTCCTGATCGTTACCGACGATGTTCTCTTTTCCCTCGCCCATGATTTTTATCTGACCGCCAAAAAGACCCATCCCGGCATCGAAACGGTCATTATGTCGATGACGGCCCGGCATATACACGGCGAAGAGCCGCCGCCGGCTATACGCCTGGCGATGCAAGGCTCGGACGCTGCGCTTCTTATAACCCAAAAATCGCTGTCGCACACCAAGGCGCGGAAAGAGGCGTGTGTTATATGCAAGGTGCGCATCGCGAGCATGCCAGGCGTGACGCGCGAGATGTTCTACCGTTCGATTGCCATCGACTACGATGCCCTGAAAAAAAAGGTTTCATCCGTGATCAGGATATTCGAGCGCGGGCGCCGTGTCCGGATAACCACGGAAAAGGGTACGGACCTTACCTTTTCCATTACCGGAAGAAAAGGCTTCAGGGACGACGGCCTCTATTCCGGGCCGGGTGCGTTCGGGAACCTTCCTGCCGGAGAGGCGGCGGTAGCGCCGGTTGAAGGGACCGCAAGCGGCCGCCTTATTGTCGACGGAAGCGCGCCGTTCATCGGCAGGCTTAAGCGGCCGGCTGAGATTCTGATTAATAACGGGTACGCGAAAAACATGCCTTTTACGACAATAAAGAATATGATAAGGCCTTTGGGCAGGGACGCCTATAACATAGCAGAGTTCGGGATCGGATTGAACCCTAAGGCGAAGGTGACCGGCATTATCCTTGAAGATGAAAAGGTCCAGGGGACCGGGCATATTGCCATAGGTAATAATATGTCGTTTGGCGGCCGGGTAAATTGCCCGCTTCATCTGGATTTTGTCTTTTTTGATCCGGTAGTGTATGTAGACGGGCAGCGGCTGGATTTGTAACGGAAATGCTCGGATAACAAGGGGTGGAATAATGGCAAAAACATATTTGTCTCGCGCTAAATATGAAGAACTTCTTAAGGAACTGGACAGACTGAAAAAATTCGACCGCCACAATATCGCGCGGGAGATAGGCGTTGCGCGCGATAAGGGAGACCTTCGCGAAAACGCTGAATACGATGCCGCAAAAGAAAAACAAGGCCTTATCGAAAAACGGATCCACGAACTTGAAGAGAAATTGAGCCAGGTTGAGATGGTTGAAAATCTCGATATTGACACCAGCGTGATAAATATCGGCGCTATCGTTGAACTGGAGGATATAAAGAACAAAGAAAAAATGACCTACATCCTGGTCGGGCCTGATGAATCTAATTATGACGAGAATAAAATATCGGTTACGTCACCGGTCGGTCGAGGATTATTAGGTCATAAAAAAGGCGAAACTATTCAGATCAAGGTTCCCGCCGGAATTCTTGAATACAAAATTGTCTCACTCAAGTATACTTAAATTTATTCTCCTAAAAGCTTGCTTTTTATTCTGCTAAATATTCCTATCCTATGTAAAAATTAAAAAAGTCAGTTATGGATTCTTGTATTATTTCTTTGGCTAAGGTATATTCTGTTATGGTGATAAAAAGATAAATACGTTCTTTAAAATATTCAAAGTGTTTAGACGAGAATAGCAAACCACGCGAAAGAGTGGGACGCAAAGCTGACGGACCTAATCCTTCCCGGGCAATTCAGGGAGGTATGGTAGCCGAGCCGCCGAATGTAAACAGTGTTTTATATTTTGCGTGCCGGGCATCAGCCCGGCATTTTTGTCAGTCCTGCCCTTCGCTGGTTAGTAATAGAAAAAGGGAGGATTGCAATGACGAGCAAAATATACATAAAGTGTTTGACAGGGGCAATCGCAGCGATAGCGATAGTATGTTTCAGTATGTATAGCCTGCCGAATGGGTTCAGTCTTGTCGGTCCTCTTGCCTTCCAGAAGGGTATGTGCTACGTGACCTGGAATGAAGAAGGGTATAATTCGCCAAAATCCGATGAATCCTTAAAGGCCATGGCAGAAACCGGCGTTAACTGTGTCCAGATCGTTGTGACCTGGTACCAGGAACGCGTCGACTCCTTTATTATAAAGAGGGTTGACGGCAGGACCCCTTCCGATCCGAGCCTTATTCGCGCCATTAAAAAAGCCCATCAGTGCGGTATGTATGTCATGCTGAAGCCCCACGTCGACCTTATTAAGGATGAAGGGAACTCAAGAATGGATATCGGTTTCAGCGACGACGGCATGTGGGAAAAATGGTTTTCTGAATACAGAAATTTCATAAAATATTACGCAAAGCTTGCGGAAGAGTACGGGGTAGAACTCTTCTGCGTCGGCACCGAACTTTCCTACGCCGCGACGAAGACCGACGTATGGAAGAACAGCATAATCCCGTCCGTAAGAAAGGTGTTTTCCGGGAAACTGACCTATGCCGCAAACTGGGATGATTACCAGAAAGTGAAGTTCTGGGATGACCTTGATTACGCGGGCATAGATGCCTATTTTCCGCTTGTTATCCAGAATGATCCGACCTTAGCCCAGCTCAAAGAGGCCTGGAAAAAGTGGGCTGCCGAGATTGAGGCATGGCAGTCCCAAATCAAGAAGCCTGTTCTCTTCACCGAGTGCGGTTACTGCAGCGCCGATACGGCGCCCAAGCGGCCGTGGGAAGAGGTGTTCTCGGTGAAACCGAATTTGCAGCTTCAGGCCAGCTGCTACCGGGCACTCTTTGAGACGTTCTGGGATAAACCGTGGTTTAAAGGGGTATACTGGTGGGCATGGAACACTTATGCCGGTTCAGGCGGCGAAAATAACTGCAAATTTACACCCCAGAATAAGCCGGCGATAGAATGCCTCAAGACATTTTATAGCCAGGAGATCCGCGGATAGAATACCGGGAACCGGCTATAGGCCGGATGACACTTTTTCGACAATCTTATTACCTGCCTGTGACAACCGGACATTGCCGATATTGTAGACTGTCTCTATGCATTATTATAGAAATAGTGGCATATCTAAAACAATATGTTTATTGTTGTCGGCCTTTCTTGTAATCGGGGACATCTCCTGGGCAGCCGTTTCTGATCACACCGGCCCCGGGCAAACGACCCTTGCCCCTGAACTCAGACTGAAACCGTTTTGCCAGGCAACGGGACTGGATTTTAACACTATGTTCTGCGCCTATTGCGCGGCCTGCGCACTCCGCGATATTCTTAAGGCCAGGCCCGTGAGGGGAGGCGATATCGCCCGGTTAAATGCGCGCTTTCCCGCTGACCGATTAGAGATCCTCGTAGACCCCGGCTGTGTGTATGATTCCCAAAAGAAATATTACTATGCTGTCTTCAATTTTAAAGAGACCGGGTTGAAGGTCATGGCGATCTTCCCTGAAAATTACGACGATCTCGACGACCGGCAATTGGCAGCGCTCGGCATAAGAAATCCAGAAGACAAAGATTTCTTTTTGTACCATGAGCCGCGGGGGGTGTGGTTCGAAAAGCAGGGCGGGCCGCAACCGGTTGTGCGGCAGGAACAGCGCAGTATCCCCCGGGGACAGATAAAAACTGCTTTGACGGACACTAAGACTATCGATACGGCGGCAATGCCTGGCGCGGTTAGCGATGTGAGCACGGCGCGGAGAATGGTCACCCCGGCTATCCTTTCGGTTCTGGGTTTGCTTATTTATGTGACCGATCTTTTTGCGCAACCGGCGCATTATGCAGATAACCGTATAAACGCAGCGATAGGCCTGTTCGCCAACGCCGATATCTATGTGGCAGGAGGTATTATCGCGTTATGTATGCTCGTGGCCCTTCATCTCATAGCCAAATTATTCCCTGAGCATAAGAACGGCACTAAAGAAAGAGAATCCGACTGGACCAGGGCGCGAAGAAAATTCAAAGGCGTTCATCCGGAATTATATTTATTCAGGTCAAGAGAACCGTATAGAAGAGCAAGGCGGATCACCGGCTATGCAGCCCTCGGTGAAAAAGATCATTTTGCAACACTGGGTATATCACCGGTAGCTGCGAGGGATTATTCAGAGAAATTCAAGAAAAAGGTGGCCAAGGCCGCTAACGACTTGTCGCATTTGTGCCATCCGGATCTAATACCCCCCGAAATAAGCCCAAAGAAAAGAGAAGAACTGATAAAGCAGTTCAAGAGGATACAGGACGCCTACGAAATCCTTATGGATAGAAAAAAATACGAACAGTATCTGGACACGGAAATAGTCCTTGAATACGCCGAAGAACCGGCGGCCGGGAACAAGCGGCCTTTTGCCCTCCGTCATCCCGTGTCGTTATATTATGCGCGCGGCCTGCTGGCGCAGCATAATGATCTGAAGATATGGGAGGTCGTCGGGTTCGGGAATGGGGTAGCGATCGTTTTAAACGACAGCGAAAAGACCGCGGTCAGCGTGGGGTCAGTGGTAGAATTTGAGGAAATTATGAGCGCCTTGATCAAAGACAGTTTCGCGGATCCGCGTTCTGTCACCCAACTCGGCCTTAAGAGGGTCAAGGTTTCGCTGAGAGGCGGCACCGAACAGGTCGCGATGAAATTCAACGATCCTGAGGACATCGAATATGGGCTCCATCGCCTTCGGCTCCTGGATGAACCGCCGCCTAAACCGGTGCTGTCCGGGAAACCGGCCCCAAACAGAACTGCCTTACCGTTTTTCATGATAGGTCTGGTCGTCATTACTGCCTTCCCGGGATTAATCAAGTGGATCGACGGAAGATGGCAGATATTGACCGGGTTTGTCAAATCCCTCGGTTCGAAAATACGTATAACGTCAGTGATGAAAAAGACGGATGAAACGGTTACGGCAGATGTCACCTCACGGGAGACGGCAGAGGGGATGCCTGTATCCGCAGTGCCTGCGCTTGTATTGTCAGGGAAAAGTCCTGATTTGGTATCGTCCTTACCTGAGCTTGCCTTCAAAAAAAATAGCGCTGCCGCATCCGGCAAGCCAAGAGTTCAGAAAACATTTGCACAGGATGTAAAGGACAGGACTATGGCAATACATGAGGCAACTCTTGAGATCACGCCGGCTGTTCCTAAAAAGACTATCCTCTGCCACATTATCCCTGATTCGCTCTTGCCTATCGGGCAATTGAATATGCTCAGAGACCTGGAAAGGGATATGGCGAAGCCGAGGGGAGGATATATTGAACGGGTTGTCCGGCTTAAAGGGGATGTGTCCCGGGATTTGATACAGCGCATACAGGAGACCATGGCTGATTATAAAAACGATCACGCGAAAGACGACGGGGGTTTTGATTATGAATTTGACGTTGCATGCCCTGATAGGGAAGCCGTCGCTCAGGTCCAGGAGAAACTGGGAATACGCGCCCTGGCATTTGGCTGGCAGGAGCAGGCCTGCGATATAGTTCAGCTCGAAGGGATTATCCTTGCCTTACGCGCCCTTCGTTCAGATGACGCAAACACCTTGAAAGCGGTATACTCTTTTTTAACCGGTGAGACAGCGGACAACGATATGACCGACGTGAGGGAACTTGCGCGAAGGCTCGTATTCAAACTGCCTGTTGCAAAGGTCGACATCGACAGTATCCCCGCACTGAACAGGCTTATCAGAGAAAACATAGAGAACGCCGCATAAGCCCCCCGGACGAATCCGGAGCTTAAGGGATTGACAACGCTGGAGCCATCGTGTATCCTTGATGTAATAATCAGTAACAAAGAGGATTTCACAACGTGCTCAAACTTTATAAAAAAGCCAAAGAACCGTTCTATTTCTGCACACGCCTGAATTTAAGCGAGCTTTTGGGCGTCAGGGCGCGTAACCTTACCGACCTTATCAACATGATCAAGGCGGTGCCTGATTCGAGCATTTTTTACCATACCCACATGTTCCTCGAGCAGAAACAGGATATTATCCCCGAGCACACCAATGAATTTGCCTACTGGGTCAGTCATGTGCTCGGCGAGCATGTGCTCGGCGAGGAACTGGCCTCCATCGACCTGGTCGAGTTTAAGTCCATACGCGCCATCCGCGAAAAACTTATCATGGTCCTGGAACATAACCTCTTCGACAGGACGGATTCTCTCAGGGTGGCAGCGCGCGGCATGGAATTTGAGTTCATGAAAAGCCACAGTTTTATTTTACCGACGAAATATTCCGCCAACAGCCTCTTTGATTTCATCAGGGCGCTTAAAGAGGTAAGCGTCAATACGCTGTATTTTCATTTTTTCGAATCGCGCCTGCGCCTCGAAAAAGGCATCAACGATTTTTCCTGCTGGATCGATATGTCGCTGGGATTCGCCGAACTTGCCGAAAAGGTCGCGTCGATCGACCCCTACACGCACACGCTCGAGGGGTTGAGGCATTCGCTTGTTCGCACGCTTGAGAAAGGATAGGGCGCTCTACCATTATCATGGGTACTATTACGATCGGACATTACGAAAAATTCATCGGCAGGAACGCGGTCGATGAGCTTAAGATACTTGCCTCAAGGCTTAAGACCAGCACCATACAGTTTATAACGACGACCGAGCAGTCCGGCAGTATTGCCGAGACCCTGTCGCGGATCGTCCCTCTCCTGAATGAATTGGGTATCAAGGCGCTCTGGGAAGCGATCGAGCCCGATCACGACCTGACGGCTATTGCCAAGGTCTTTCACGACGGCCTCCGCGGGTCCGCAGTGCATACGACGACCGATATGTTCCAGAAATTCATGGCGCTGGACGACGATATGATGCGGAAGGCTTCCATAAAAGGGGATATCGTCCTTATGTACGATGTCCCGGCGCTGGCGCTTGTCCATAAACGGCATGAGCATGAAAGTAAATGGGTATGGAACTGCCACCTTGACCTATCCAAGCCTGACCCGGAGATATGGCATTTTCTGAAGGGATTTATCGAAGAGTACGACACCGCCTGTCTGGTAGCCCCGGCGTTTTTCCAGAAGATACAGATACCGCAGTTCTTTATTCCTCCGTCTATTGATCCGTTCAGCGAAAAGAACAGGCCCCTCAGCCAGACGGAAATAACGACGGTCCTGAAGAAATACGGCTTGAGCCGTAAAAAACCCATGATCGTACAGATCGGCAGGTTCGACCATTTTAAGGGCCACGAAGGGGTTATTGAGGCGTATCGGATGGTAAAACGGTATAATGATTGCCAGCTTGTCCTGGCAAGCGGCAAGGGCAAGGGCGATCCCGATGTCGACGAGGTGCTTGGCGAGCTGCGGGAAAAAGCCGGGGACGATCCGGATATCCATATACTTGTCATGGATCCCGCTGATATAGATGTCAACGCCCTGCAGCAAAACGCGGCTGTTATAGTCCAGAAATCGGTCAAAGAGGGGTTTGCCCTGACCGTGACCGAGGCGTTATGGAAGGCAAAACCCGTTGTTGCGTCCCTGGTGGGCGGGATGCCGCTCCAGATAACGCATAATTACAGCGGCCTTTTATGCCGTACCGATGTAGGCTGCGCGACCAATATCCGTCGTGTCCTGAACAACCCGGGTTTGGCCAAGAAGCTCGGGAGGAACGGCCGGGAGGCGGTGAAAAAAAATTTTCTTTCCACTCGACAGTTAAAGGATTATATGCTATTATTTCTCTACTTATATTACCCTGGCGAAGTAATATCCTTATATTAGCGTTTAGCGGTTAGCGATTAGTATACGAAAAAAACCTGCATAAGGTATACGAATAGCTATCCGCTAATCGCTAAACGCTAACAAACGGAGTCTACATGGGATACACAATCACCGAAAAGATCCTGATGGCTCATGCCGGTAGAAAGTCGATAAAATCCGGCGAATTTGTCAACGTCAAGGTCGATTTTTGCCTGGGCAATGACATTACTGCGCCTTTTGCCATCCAGGAATTCGAAAAATTAGGCTTAAAAAAGGTCTTTGATGAGACGCGTATCGCGCTTATTCCCGACCACTTTACGCCTGCCAAGGACCTGAAAAGCGCCAACCAGGCAAAGAGCCTGGCGGTATTTGCCGAAAAATACCATATCCAGCATTATTGGGAGGTCGGGAGGATGGGGGTGGAACACGCCCTTTTGCCGCAAATGGGGCTGGTGAAACCCGGCGACCTTGTTATCGGCGCCGATTCGCATACCTGCACCTACGGCGCGCTCGGCGCGTTTTCCTGCGGTGTCGGAAGCACGGACCTCGCGGCTGCGTTTGCTACCGGCGAATGCTGGCTCAGGGTTCCGGAAACGATAAAATTCGTATATAACGGCACCATGAACAAATGGGTCGGAGGGAAAGACCTTATTTTACATACGATCGGCGCTATCGGTGTTTCGGGTGCGCAGTACAAGGCTATGGAATTTACCGGCCCGGTCATAAAGACTCTTCCCATGGATGACCGGTTTTCCATGTGCAACATGGCGATCGAAGCCGGCGGTAAGAACGGTATTATTGAGGCTGACGCCGAAGCGGTCAAATATGTCAAAAAGGCATTCGCAAAATATAACCCTCAAAGAAAGAATATCAAAGTCTATACGAGCGATAAGGACGCCGTCTACAGCAAGGTCATCGAGTATGACGTTACCAAGCTGGAGCCGATGGTTGCCATGCCGCATTTGCCGAGCAATGTCAAAGAGGCCCACAAAATAAAAGACGTTAAGGTCGACCAGGTTGTCATAGGATCCTGCACCAACGGCCGTTTAAGCGACCTGCGCATAGCGGCGAAAATATTGAAAAATAACCGTGTGAAACCGTGGGTACGGCTTATCGTTATTCCGGCTACACAAGAGATATACCAGGAGGCCGTCCGCGAAGGGCTGGCCAATATCTTTGTGCACGCCGGCGGCATTTTTTCGACGCCGAGTTGCGGGCCGTGTCTGGGCGGGCATCTGGGTATATTGGCCGAGGGCGAGCGCGCCCTGGCGACGACGAACCGGAATTTTGTCGGGAGGATGGGACACCCGAAATCAGAGGTCTACCTTTCCAATGCCGCCGTTGCAGCCGCAACCGCGGTCAAGGGGAAGATCTGCCATCCGGAGGATGTGGTGTAACATGAAATTTAAAGGGTATGCTCATACATTCGGGAATGACGTTAATACCGACGAAATACTGCCGGCGCGGTATCTTCACACGATTGACCCTCAGGAACTGGCCTCGCATTGCATGGAGGATGCGGACCCGCATTTTGTGAAGAAGGTGAAACCCGGCGATATGATCGTGGCCGGTGATAATTTCGGGTGCGGCTCCTCGCGTGAACATGCGCCCTTTGCGATCAAGGCGAGCGGCGTCTCGTGTGTTATTGCGGCAAGTTTTGCGCGTATATTTTACCGGAATGCCATAAATATAGGGCTTCCGATACTTGTTTCAAAGGAGGCAGCCTCGGACGTTAAATCAGGCGACGCCCTTGAGATCGATACCCAAAAAGGATTGATCAAAAACATTACCAAAAAACGGGATTATATATCGGATGTCTATCCCGAATTTATCCAGAATATCATCAAGGCCGATGGGCTGATGAATTATATCCGGAAAAAGAAGAAATAGCAGATGAAGAACTCCCCCGTTCCCCCTCTTTAACAAAGAGGGGGCTGACTGTAAAGAGGGTCCCCCTCTTTACTAAAGAGGGGGAGGGTGGGGGAGTTTTTTTAAGGAGGAGGCAAGGATGTACAAAATCGCAGTCATCCCCGGCGACGGCACCGGGCCGGAAGTTATCCGGGAAGGGCTTAAGGTCATCGACGCCGTAAGTAAAAAAACAGGTTTCAAATATCAGAAGACGATGTACGACCTGGGCGGCGAGCGCTATAAAAGGACCGGAGAGGTCCTTCCTGCGTCGGTCTTCAAAGAGCTTAAAAAAGCGGATGTTATTTATCTTGGCGCCGTAGGGCATCCTGACGTAAAACCCGGGATACTCGAAAAAGGGCTTCTCCTTAAACTTCGTTT
>JAQURW010000046.1 GCA_028715425.1 Candidatus Omnitrophota bacterium | reverse complement strand
CTGCAGCACACGGATGAAATAAATGACCTCAAAGAGGCACTTGATCTTAATCCGGACGATACGGCGTCCCATTATGCGCTTGCCGAACTCTACCGGGATCTTAATGAACTCGAGATTGCGGCCCAGCATATGGAAAAAGCCGCCAACGACGCTACCCTGGAAGGCAAGGACCGGAAAGTTACTCGTGAACTTATTAACCTTTATACACTCATGGGCCAGCATGATAAAGCAGTGGCGCACGGAAAAAAACTTATCGAACAGGTAACCGGCGAACGGGCGGATAACAGTAACCGGCAGAAGGCCGCTCGCGACTCCGCGACGGTGCTTAAACTCGGCAAGAAATACCTTGCGGTCGAAAAATTCTCTGCAATGACCGCCGCGCGGATCAAAGATATTCGAAAAAGGAAAACTAAAGATGCCAGAGTCCCGGAACCCGACGCTGAGATCGCAGAATATTTTATCGACCGTAACGCTGCTCTCGGCCAGGCAGCAGAACAGGGAAGCGCGAAAGTTCTCGATGAGATTATTTCTGAACTGAACAACAAACCTCAAGTCCAACAGGCCGTTCTTATCAAAGCCCTCCTGCGCGATTTTGCTGAAGGGACCACGGAGGAAGTAGTGGCCCGGCTCGAAAAGTTCCTCGCGAAGGTCACTCCAGGCCAGCCCGCCCGCGAGCATATCTTATTGGCGCTCGCAAAGGCCTATGCAAAGAAAAAAGATATGGATAAAGCGGTCAATACCCTTCTCGACTTTTTCAAAATCGCGAACATAGAACGTAACGCGCGGATCGAAGCCTTTTTGCTTCGCTCATCGATACATATTGAATCCGCTCAGTATAATGAGGCCTGGAACGATATACAAGCCGCTTATACCCTATACAAAGACGAATCATGGAACGCCTTACGCGACGACACCATGAAGAAGCAGGTTAGAGACGCGCTTTATTCATTTGCCGAGGCCCTAACGCAAAAGGATATCGACCCGGCCGCCATAAGGACCTTCAGTGCCGGCCTTATCGATACGCTCATCGATAGTACCGAGGTCCTGGACGATTACGATCATCTGACACCGATACTCGAATTGGCGCGCACCTTCGGCCCGAATGCTATCATGACCTTAGCCGCGCGATTGGATGCCGGCATCAGTCTGCCATCCAAGAAAAAAGTATTGACCGCGCTCTATGAATGCCTCAAGGTCCATCCTGAGGCCATTTCCAGGAACGATGCCATCGCTATGACCGCCAGGGTATTGCGCTATATTAATCGGAGTCCCGATACCGAGGCATACAGCCTTATGGCTGTTCTGTACCGGATAACCGGCAACACGATCAAGGCGTACCGGGCTAACCGCAAAGCACAGGGGGTAGTCGAGCGCGCCCCTGCCTATTATCTTAATGAAGCAAAAAAATACAGCCGGCCGGGCCTGTTTACCCGCAGAATGAAACCTGCGCTGGTGATCAAAAACCTTGAAACAGCCGCACGTCTCGATAAAAACATCGAAAAAGACCCTCTCTTCAAAGATATGATGTTCAGGGCCCAGATGCAAAAAACCGAAAGTCTCAACCGCCGGTCATCGTCCAGGCGCGCTCAATTCCTGCGCGAATATATCGACGGCCTTAAGGAAATGGCAAAATATACCGACGACTTAGCCGCGCGACAGGACATCCTCAAGAGGACCATTCAGGCTTGTGAAGAGCTGGTAAGGATCCTTGAAACAAACGCAGGCGAGGTGCAAAAACGTTACCGGACGATAGCGGAGCTTAACAAGGCGCGTATCGAGGTATTGCTACAACTCGGTCAAACATACGGCGCGCTCTGGAAAACAAACCCCCAAAACAGGAGCTATCTTGATGCGGCACGCGGTTTCTTTAATGATGTCCTGAACCTGGACGCGCAAAATGCCGCTGCGCTGACCGGCAAAAACGACATTGCGTTTTTCACGGATGTCTATAACGAACAATCAGGACGCATATCTTCTATTTCTGCTGCGAATCTAAACGATTTGATGCTTAACGCCTATGAAAAGGACCTGAAAAAATCAACCAAGCCGGAAGAGAAGATAAAACTCCTAAAAAAGATGATCGAACTGAAACCCGACGATCGCGGCCTTTTGCGGCAGCTTGCCGCGGCCCATATGGACCTTCTCGAGTATGATGAGGCAAAAAAAATCATCGAACGCGCCCTTGAACAGGCGAAAAAAGACGGTCAAGGCATTGCCGACGAAGAAACCCTTCAAAACGATATAAAAAAACATGAAGAATCCATTGCAGGTATCGTCACGTCCATCCAAACCGTCGAGGATCAGGCTATCATTAAATTGATACACATGACACCGGGCGCTCAAGATTCAACGGAATATAAACAAGCGGTATCTGAATTGAGAAGGGGCCTTTCGCAAAGCACCCGGGACACCGTAAGCGTACGCACAACCCTTATCAAATTCTTTAAACGGATATGCGGCCAGCCGGATACGCTCAGCCGGGAAGAAGAAGATAACGCCCAAGCCGCGGCCGAGGCGGTCATATCCCGCCAAAACGTTAACCTTGCCGCGATCCTCGCGCAACCGGAAAACCTTAACCGGCTTGTCAATGCCCTTGAAGAGCTTTTAGGCCGGCATAAATACGCTTTACTGTGGAGATTGCTTAATCGTATAGAAAAACACAAAATAACCGATGAACGTTTAGTGTTACTGAAAATAAAACTCCTGATCGCCGAGGCAGGGCGCATCGCCCAGGAAGCCAAACCTGGATGGGAACGCGATCTGGCTGATCGCGAAAAAGCTATAGAAAAATTACTAAATCCCGCACCGGGCGCGCGGCCTCTCGTGACCGATCCGGCGCTGGCCGCTGAAGGACGACTGAAGTTCGCTCACTATTATAAAAATATAGCGTGGCGTATAACCGACGAAGCCCGGAGAAACGATGTTAACCAGAAGGCCGCGGATTATTTTAAACAGGCGCTCGATAGTTTTCCCATGAGCATCGAGGCTTTAGAGGGATTGGCAGGTATCGCAGGAACGGACATGGACGTGATCGGCTGCATAAAAATCATGATACGAACAACCCAGAACCGTAAAAATATGGACGATACGTTCAAAGAGGCTCTCTTTAAGATCTCTTTTGACCTGATAGAAAGACAGGCGCGAGAAAAGAGAAAAGATTTTATCGCCGAAGCGCTTATACGCGATATGGTCACGACGATAAATGACGGGATATCGCCGAAACTGAATATAACCATCATCGATTTCGTTTTCAGGCATAAGATGTATGGCCTTATCCAAGACTTGTTATTGGTACACTATACGACGGTCGGCGATGTTACCGCCGTTATTGACGCGATAGCGCGCCATCTTGCTTCGATGAGGGTAACGGCGTTAGAGGGTATCGATCAAAATAACAGCATGACCTCAAAGATCGACGATATCCTTACACGAAAACAGACTATAGCAGGCCGTTCGTTCGATTTAATGGTGCTTGACGCTCAATGTCGCATCGTCCAGGCGTATCTCCATATCGGGAACAGTAAATTCGACGAGGCCCGTAAAGCGCTGAGAGAGCCGCTTAAGGGGCCTTATCTTATCCGGCAATCGGCGCGGGTCTCTGCCATCAAACTCAAAATAGCCAGAGGCGACTGGCTGTGGGGATCGCTTGGGTACCGGACACGGGGGTTATCGCCCGAAGCCGTGCGCACTCTCGATCTCGACATCGCGTCAACTAAACAGGAGAAGATCAAGCCAAAGGCCGGCCAAAAGAAAAATCCGCTGAAACAGTGGTGGGACGGCAGGTCTGTCGAGACCAGGCTTTTGGCTGCCTTGAAACGCGATTCATCCGACGTTGATACGCTCGCGCAGCTTTTTGAGCATTATATGACGAACAACAAATACGAATCAGCGCTTTACACCGCCATATCACTGATGCGGGCATATGCCAAACAGGGCCGGCATGAAGACGCGCGGGATTTTTTTGACCGGCATATACAGGCTCTCGTCAGTAATCCGCGCTGCGCACGATTCCCTTTGACGATCGATGAACTGACCGCTCTATATCGTGAATCGGACAGACTGGCCAGGGAAGCCGCTCAAAAAAAACCAAAAGCTAAAATAACCGCGCCAAAGCCGCAGCCGACACAACCGGCTCCTCCGAAACCTGCTACCCAGCCTCAGGCAGCGCAACAGCAGCCCGCACAGCCGGCGCCGGCCGTAACGCCTTATGTCGAACCTCAGAACATAGTGGCCATGAAACCGGAAGATCTGGAAGCGGAAATAGCGACTGTCTTAAATCTCCCGGCTCCTGAGAAGCAAAAACATTTACGTTTCCTCGCAACTCTTCATAACGCGCTTATTGTAAGCAGGATCGAGACTTTTCTGCCGGCGAATCACGGCTATGACAATAAAACCATAGAGGCTCTAAAAACCGACTGGCAGAAGTCCTTGCCTGCCTTTGCCGTTCCCGGCGACCTGAGCACACCTGTTCAGCCGAAGGACGAATATCAGCTCAAAACAACCTTGAGAAATCTTCTCAGAGGGTTTGCTTCCATGAAACCCGATATTGCGCATCCTCCTCTGGAAAAAACAGTAGACGCCATGTATATATCGATCAGAAATTTCTTAACCGGACAACCTACGCAGGAAATCCAACCCACAGAGCCCGGCAAACCCATTACGCAGCCGTTACCGACGCCGGCGGCACCTGAGCAGCCTTCACAACCGGCGAACTATACATTTCAGCATTCTTTCGATTCAATAAACAATATGCCCTATGATCTCTTAACAGAAGAACTTACAACGATCTCTCAAGCCCTGCGCCAACAACAATTTGGCAATAACGATGCCTGCCGGGAATATCAACAAAGATTATTAAACGAAATCATCATCCGATATCTGAGGGATGTGGCGACGTTCGAGCTCGGTAATATGGACCCGAGCGACCAAACAGACCCGCAAAAGAGGGCAGAAGAGCAAAGCAAAACCGTCCTTAAAATCTTTGCGATCCTTCATGATCAGTTAAAATTTTACCGTGAGGGGGCAGATGCCGCGACAGGCGGGAAGACGTTCGAACGCGTCACGAAAGACACGGCTCAAGAAACAATACGCCTTTTCATTGCAGCTATCGATATCGATTTTCAAAAGCCTGCGCCAACAGACAGTAGAGACCCCGATGTCGCGCATCTTTACGATCGGTACGACGCCTATCTGGACGCGATTACCCGGGCATATATTAACGGTGAAGAGGGGATATACATTCCCATGATCGTTGTACGCGAACCCGAAAAGATCCAGCCTCCCATGGCCAAGGAAGAAGAAGAGTTCGCGGCCACGCTGGAGACAACAATAAAACAGCTTACCGAGCTCAAGGCAGGGGTATTATTTGACCGCAAGGAAATGAAAATCAATGAGCTGGTTCTTGAACTCCGTAAAGCACTTTCTGATCTGGCGGAACTCAGGAATAAACTGCCTACTGACCGTCAAGCCCAGGCATCCCAGGACCTCTCAATTGTCGCCAACACATTCGCGGGATTGATGGACACCCGGCTCGGAGAGATCGTCGAATCGGTCAATGTTCTCATGAACGGTATCCAAACCCCGAAGGGTTTACAGATCATCGACCGCGAAAATCCCGGCAATCTCGACGAGACAAAAAAGCTGCTGCGCGAAGTCCTGGTTTACCGGGCTATCCTCGATGATACGCTTACTCCCTATATCGACCGACAGTTACTTCTCAATCTCACGACAGCCATCGAGGGAAGCGTTCTCGGATGCAATACTTTTATGAGCCAGTCTCAAGCTGCGATCGATGAAAAGGCCGGGCACGAAGCTGCCAAAGCCAAAACACCAGCGCCGAGAGAAGAAACGGCTGATGAGGCACGGCTTATCGACGAGATCATCACGACAAGTCCTGACACCGTGATCACATTGCCCGCAAAAACGCTCGGGGAGCGGATACCCGTAATACGCGGCCGGATCGAGAAGATCGCCGACAAAAAATACAGCCGGGAAATGAAAGAATGGCAGAACCGCCTGAGAGATTACGCAACCGCGCTCATAGTACCGGATATACAGGCCCTGCTCGTCGGCGCCCTTCAAAAGAAAGGCGACGGTACCGAGGCCGATGCACAGAAATTCTCTGCAGAGGAAGGGTTGTCGTTAGATATTCTTAACAAGACAGCGCTCTACATAGCCGGACAGATATTCGAGCTCTTCCTGAGCGAGTTCCGATTATCAGGCGATGAAAAGATCAATTCGGCGCTTTGGAACGGTCTCCACAACCTCCAGAACGATATGCTTGCTTTCCGACGCCAGAATAATATACCGCCCCCGTCTAAGGACGACCAACGCTTTAAAGCGCCCTGGTTCGCCGAAAGAAGGACCTCAATATTGCGCGGCATAGATACGACCATTGCATCGCTCAAAGAACACCATCCCGCGCTATTCGGGCCAGCCCAGGCACCGGCCACGACACCGTCGCCGAAGCCCGGACTCCCTTATGGCGGCAACATCGCTCAGATGCCTGCCTTTGCCTTCATTCTGGGCATTTTGTGGAGCATCTGCGGATGGATGGTCAATAATAACATCGAACCGGGATGGTTCGGCACCATCACTGTTATCGTTACCCTCGCAACGCTTATTATATCGACCATAGTCGTTACGGTACGTTTTATTTCAAAGAAGGCAGAGCCGGTACAACCGACCGTTGCGCTCGGCATACTGGCTGAAAATGCCGGGCTTGTGCCTTCGGAAAAATACCCGGGCGTGCGTTTTATATTAATAAAACCGTCGGGCCGGCCACATGATGAGCTCATAAGCGAATTTGAGCAAAAAGCCGAAGGATCAGGTTGTCCGATACGCATGGTTATCGATGCCCAGGAAGGGGTAACGCAAGATCAGATCGCCAGGATCGCACAACAAGCGAATATCCAGGCATTCATGTCGCTTCCATTCGTCATGGCCATAAACAGTTCCGATCTTTCGCACATGATCAGGCCTGAGCTTATCGACATTTTTGACCGGATAAAGGCATACATTACGCCTGCCGTCTCATTAAAGCTCGTGCAATGCAATCTAAACGAGGATAATTTTATCGATACGATCGCGGGATTCGACCGGAAAGTCGATACAAGCACGGCACCCGATCCTGCTGATAAAAAAGGCGTGACAGACTGGGCGCGCGATTATGCTAAGGCATTACAGGCCGATCTGTCAATTCCGGCAAATAGGAATATCCTCAACAATATGAACACCGCGCTTGTGGGCAAAGCGAGCGAGATGTCGCGGCAGGGAAAAGATGTCCGGGAATATCTTGCGCAATTGCAGGGCGCCGTAACCGCGACTGCATGGGCAACCAAAGAAGCCGCTGATGAAGCCATCCTGGCCCAGGTACAGGCAATTCTCCCCGTAAACGCATCGGGTGTAATAGCACTGGGAGAAGAACTGACGGACAGTGCATCATGCCGAACGCTCACAAAATTAGCACAAAAGATCAGGTCGGATGAACGTTATTCCAAGATCAGATTCGTTATTTTCGGCTTACCGGAATCGCCGTCAGTCCCCGACGGATTCACTTATATGAAACGCGACGGCAGCGTGACACTCATTGACCAGCTTATCGCCAGATTCGGCAGGGATACCCGTATCGTTGTGCACAGCGTCAAAACCGACGGTGACCTGCCGGATATTGAAAGGGATATACGCACATCCTACGCGCCTGCCCACGTTATTGCGACACCGGACAAGATCGAAGACCTGAAAAATATGAACAATGACATAAGCCGCGTCATCATCGGCGCGCTTTTCCACTCCGCTGCTACGCATAAGCCCTCAGTGACCGCAGTCGGCGAATACTCCGACGACGCGATAAGCGGCATACGGAAATACTTGTCGGATACCGGCGGACTATTCCAGATCTTCAAAAATGCCGGTCAGGCCATATCCGAGTACTTTCAAGCCATTAAACAGGCAGCAATCAGCGTGTAATCGTCGTTCCCCACATAGATCCTTCGCTCGGTCCTTCGGGGCATCGCCGAGTACGACACGACAAAACATGGTATGCAATCACATCGGCTTATTGACTTTCTCACTTACTGCAGGTAATATTAATCATATATGTAAAATCGCATCTTTATACGCCCTTGAAAGGAGGCCCTCGTGACTATCGACCGTAACGCCATAAATGCCAAAGCAGAGAAAGAAAGCAAATTCGTCAAAGACCTGGTCGGCCGCATGAAGACCGTTATCGTTGGTCAGGAATACCTCCTGGAACGGCTCGTCGTCGGTCTGCTCGCAAACGGGCATATCCTCGTCGAAAGCGTGCCGGGCCTTGCCAAAACGCTCTCGATCAAGACCCTGGCCGATTCAATAAAGGCGCATTTTCAGCGTATCCAGTTCACGCCTGACCTTCTGCCGGCAGACCTTATCGGGACACTCGTGTATAACCCGAAAGACGGCAATTTCACCACCAAAAAAGGGCCGATATTTGCCAACATCATCCTGGCTGACGAAATAAACCGCGCGCCGGCAAAGGTGCAGAGCGCGCTTCTCGAAGCTATGCAGGAGCGGCAGGTAACCATAGGGGAGTCGACCTTTAAACTTCCTGAACCGTTTCTTGTCATGGCAACACAGAACCCGATAGAACAGGAAGGGACCTATCCGCTGCCCGAAGCGCAGCTTGACCGCTTTATTTTTAAGCTTACCATAACCTATCCGAAAAAAAACGAAGAGATCGAGATACTGAACAGGATGGCGCATACCGGCGCGAAACTCCAGGTCGACCCGATAGTCGGCCCCGACGATATCATCAGGGCACGGGCCGTTGTCGACGAGGTCTATATCGACGAAAAGCTCAAACAATATATCGTCAATATTGTCTTTGCGACACGGTATCCCGCCGAGCATAACATCCCGGAACTTAAAAATCTTATCGAGCTCGGCGCATCGCCGAGGGCAAGCATCAATCTGATAATCGCGTCAAAGGCATACGCGTTTATCCAGGGCAGGGGATACGTCACGCCCGACGATATAAAAGCTGTCGGCTACGACGTTTTGCGTCATCGCGTTATCCCGAGTTACGAAGCTGAGGCCGAAGAGAAGACGTCCGAGGACATAATTAAAACCATTTTGGACAAAGTGCCGATACCGTAAAACCAACTCCCCCATTCCCCCTCTTTAAATAAAGAGGGGGTAGACTTTAGAGCGTAACCTCCTCTTTGATAAAGAGGAGGAACGGTGGAGTTAAATAAAAACTATGATTCCGTCGCATATTCTCGAAAAGATACGCCGCATCCACATCACCACGACGCGCCTGGCCGCGAACATCTTCGCCGGAGAATACAAAAGCGTCTTCAAGGGGAGAGGCCTCGAATTCCACGAAGTCCGCGAATACATGGTCGGCGACGAGATACGTTCTATCGACTGGAACGTAACAGCCCGCGCGGGGAAACCTTTCGTCAAAAAATTTATCGAGGAACGGGAACTCACGATCATGGTCCTCCTCGACGTATCGCGTTCGACACACTTCGGCACGGTCAATACGCTGAAACGGGATCTGGCTGCCGAGATATCATCGGTACTGGCCGCCTCCGCCAACAGGAATAACGACCGCGTCGGGCTTATTATCTTTTCCGACCGGATCGAAAAATACATCGCCCCGCGCAAAGGGCGCCGCCATATCCTCCAGCTCGTCCGCGAGACACTGTACCACGAACCGCAGGGAACACGGACCGACATCCCGATGGCGCTCGAATACCTTAACAGGGTAACGACCAGGAGCGCTATCGTATTCCTGATATCCGATTTCTACGCATCTCGGCTCAAAACGCCCCTGACCATAGCGAATAAAAGGCATGATGTCATTGCCATACGTATCATGGACCCGGTCGACCGGGAGTTGCCTGACGCCGGCATCATCGGATTTACCGACGCAGAGACCGGAAAACAATATTTTCTCGATACGTCTAAACGCGCGGTGCGCGACGCCTACCGGAAGGCCCAGGCCGCACGGTCAAAGGAACTGTCAGATCTTTTTAACGCTACCAGGATCGACACGATCACTATCGACACAAAAAAATCGTATACCGAATCCTTGATTCAGTTTTTCAACACGAGAAAAGCACGAAGGAGATTAGGGTAACATGAAAACCCGCATCGCGCGGTATATGTTCATTATCGGTATCATTCCGGCCATTGCCGTTACGGTGTATGGTATCTCTTTTTTCATAACACCTGTCCGGATCACCGCCCATATTGTCCCGCATCGTGTAACGCTCGGCGATCCGGTGACCTATACGGTAACGGTCCTCCATAATGCGGACATCCGCGCGGACTTGCAAAATGCCGGCGAAAACCTTAAAGGCTTTGACCTTATCGGCCAGGGCGCTCAGTCATATGGTCTACCGGGTAAAAAAATCGATCGCTACAGTTTCTCGCTGATCAGGCTTTCACCCGGCACGTATGAAGTCTCTCCCGCAACGGTCCGTTTGACAAGGCCGGATAATTCTTCCGCGACCATGGACAGCAACAAAGTTTCGATAACCGTTAAAAGCAGCATAAAAGACCCTGTCGTTTTCAAGGATACAGTGAGCGTGAGCGACAGCCGGGCAGGGGAGGGCGGCGGTGCGATCCGTACCATCGACGTTCCCATTTCTTTCAAGATAAACGAAGGGACAGGGCCGCGCCCGGTCATCACACGTTTCGAGCGCACGGTGTTTGTTGCTGGTATTTCGGCCGTTATCCTTTTTGCCCTGACAGGCCTCATCGTTTACCGAAGGTCACGGTACCGTAAACCGCCGCCGGTCACGCCGTATGAGTCGGCTTGTCGCGCGCTTCAGTCACTATCCGAACGCGTTATGAATACGGAATATCCCTTGCGCGAAATAATATTTGCCGTATCCGACATTGTTAAGGAATATCTCCGTTCGATCGTATTCCGCGCGCGGCGCGAACTTAGTGACCATGAATTCATGACCGCCATTATCAACGCGCCGACACTTCTACCGGACGAAAAGGCCTTTTTGAAAGGACTGTTTTCACGTTATCATTATGTAAAATTTTCAGGCGAGACGCCTGAACGGAACATTGTCGCAGCCGATATCGACGGCGTCAAGGCCGTTATACGGGCGATAAACGACCGAAAAGGATAATCGATGATTTTTACGGACGCGTGGGTTCTCATCCTGATCCCTTTGGCATGTATCATTGTCCTTGCCGCAAGGATACGTTACCGCGAACGAACGTTTCTTTTTCCCGACGATACCGCGCTCCGCGATCTAAGCGGAGGCATGCGCATCTGGCTGGCGCGCAAGCTATGGTATTTGAAGGTTGCAGCCCTTGTATGCCTTCTGGCCGGCCTGGCGCGGCCGCAAGTCTCGCTCGATACAACGACAAGACGCGAAGGCATAGCGATAATGCTTGCCATCGACTGTTCGAGCACAATGCTCGCAGAAGACCTTACGCTCGGATCTCAAGGGCTGGCCCCGCTCCTCGATAAGGACCGGTCGATCAAAAGACTGAACCGCATGCAGGCCGTCAAAATCGTCGCGCGGGATTTTATCAAATCAAGGCCCAATGATCTCGTCGGTGTCGTGGCCTTCGCTGCCTATGCCTACTGTATATGCCCGCCGACATTCGATGCAAGGAGCCTCGAAAGGGCAGTGGACCGTATCGAGGTCGGCATGATAAAAGATGCCACGGCGATCGGGTCCGGCATACTGACCTCGATCAATTCACTTAAAAAAAGCCCTGCCCGGAGCAAGATCATCATCCTCATGACCGACGGCATCAATAATTACGGCCGTGTGCCGCCGCTCGTAGCCGCCAAGGTCGCGCGAAGCCTCGGGATCAAGATCTATACCATCGGCATCGTATCGCGCGGACAGACACCGTATCCGGTCGAGGACAAGACAGGCCACGTCGTCTATAAAAACGTTCAGATCGATGTCGACGAAAAGATCCTGCGTGAGATCGCCGATTCAACGGGCGGAAACTATTACCGTGTAAGCGATCTCGGCGAGCTGAAAGAGCGCTATAAGACCATTGACCGGCTCGAGCGCCACGAACTTGAAGAAACCGTCTATGAGGACCGTAAGGACGTTTTTTACAATTTTCTCTTTATCGCGCTGGCGCTGATCCTTGGAGAGATCATCCTGGCTAATTCGATCTTGAGGAGGATACCGTAATGACATTTGCCCATCCCGCTGTCCTTATTCTGACCGTCATAGCCGGAGCCGTGATAGCAGTTTTTATCCTGTTTGCCGAATCCCGTTACCGCAAAAGCTTGAGCCGTTTTGCCGAACGGTCGGTTATAGGGAAGATCTCATCCCCGGCAATCCCGGCTGCAAGAAAAATAACAGCGGTCGTGACAATCGCCGTTATACTCTTTATCGGCCTCGCCCTGGCCGAGCCCCAGTGGGGCACAGACTGGAAGGCCAGGCGCTCGAAAGGCATGGACATCATATTCTGCCTCGATACCTCCAAGAGCATGCTTGCCCGCGACTCTGTCCCGGACCGTATCGGCCTGGCAAAAAACGCGATCGAAGGCCTTGTCAAAAAACTTAAAAGCGACCGTGTCGGGCTCATCGCTTTTGCAGGAGAGGCCTTTCTGGAATGCCCCCTTACCACCGATTACGATGAATATCTCCTTATTCTCCGTTCAATTACCGTCGGCTCCATAAGCACCGGCGGTACATCATTCGTATCGATGTGCGAAGAGGCCGCCCGTGCCTTCAAATGGGGCGCAGCAGGCGATCAAAAGATAGTGATAGTTTTGAGCGACGGAGAATCCACCGACAGCAATGTCCGGGATGCCGCCGCGATCGCCAAAAAGAATAAGATCACTATTTTTTCCATAGGAATCGGCACGGCACAGGGTATCCAGGTCTCATCAACGGACGAAAAAGGGAAGGCAATAACAGTAACTGATGCCAAAGGAACTCCTCTCATCGCGCGGCTCGATGAATCGGCGCTTAAGGCCCTGTCAACCGAAACCGGAGGGGTCTACGTCCCGGCCGGCGGTAACAGCGAGATCGTAAACTTTTTATACGATAGAGAATTCAAGAAATATATTCAAAAAGAGGCTGAAGAAACTCTATCGCGCGCTCTTATCAACAGATTCCAGATACCGCTTGCCATGGCGGTTTTCTTGCTTTTTATTGATCTCCTTATAACAACAAGGCGATTCGATGAAATACGCTAAATGCATATTTATTATTCTAAGTCTGTTTGCTGCAATCGTGCATACAGCCGCCGCGAGCGACGAAGAATCGATCAAAAAAGCAAATCTATTGTTAAAAAAAGGCAAGACAGACGCGGCTATTAAGATATACCGAAGCCTTCTCCAAGGCTCACAGGACTCTGACCTCTTAAATTATGATCTCGGCACCGCGTTATACGCAAAAAAAGAATATGAAGAAGCCATTAAAAATTTTAAAAAAGCATTAAGCACACGCGACGATACCATCGAAACCAACGCTAACCTCTACATCGGTAATTCATATTACCGTATGAGCGAACTTAAGGAAAAAGAGAAAAAATTAAAAGAGGCCATTGAGCTTTGCACACAGGCAATGAGATACTACCAGGCAGGGATAGAATTAAATCATACTGCACCTGCGTTGAAATACAACTATGAGATCGGCGCAACAAGATTAGCGGCGTTACAGGAAAAACTTAAAAAACCAGAACCGCCTCCGCCGCCTTCTGGTGGATCCGGTGGTGGCTCTGGTGACGGTTCCGGCGGCGGTTCCGGCGGCGGTTCCGGTGGTGGTTCCGGTGGTGGTTCCGGTGGTGGTTCCGGTGGTGGTTCCGGTGGCGGTTCCGGCGGTGGTTCCGGTGGTGGACAAGGCCAAGGCGGCGGACAAGGCCAAGGCGGCGGGCAAGGTCAAGGCGGCGGGCAAGGCCAAGGCGGCGGACAAGGCCAAGGCGCTGGGCAAGGCCAACGCGGCGGACAAGGCCAAG
>JAQURW010000234.1 GCA_028715425.1 Candidatus Omnitrophota bacterium | reverse complement strand
TAAAGGCGGTCTGTTGCCGTTATCGGGGAAAAGACAAAGAGCGGACTAAACATGTAGCGGCTTTCAGGTTAGGATTTAAGGACCCGGGTTCAAATCCCGGCACCTCCACCAGCTTTTGATTTTGCCGAAGGCAAAATCAAAACGTCCCGAATTCAATGCGCGAAGATTTCGAGAAACCATAACGGTTTCGAGAAATCTTCGCCATGCTGTGAATTCGGGACATAATCAAAACAATATCGTGATAATTCGCTTTAAGAATTTCATTATAATAATTGCCCTTACGGCCCTTTTCCTTCCCGGCTGCGCCACGACGCACGGCGGCTATTACCTTAAACACAAAGGGATCATCGGCGCTGAGGATCTCATGACCATTAACGGGGCGGAATATGTTTCGCTTGACGGGTTTTGCGGGCGGAACGGATTTTCCGTATCGATAGATCCTGTGTCGGGGGTGGCGGAATTCAGGGGTTATAATGCCGTCGCCAAGGTTTTGCCGGATTCGCAGATGGTCACGGTCAACGGTTCGGCCAAAAGATTTTCACCGGAAACCGTAATCAGGGACGGCCGCTACTATATCGCGCCGTCGCTGGCCGCTTTCCTGATGCAAGGTACCGCCGTCACCGGCCGCGAGAAAAAAACCGAACCCATTGAGGTCATCCGGGGGCCGACGGTCCGGACTGTCGTGATCGATCCGGGGCACGGAGGAAAAGATCCCGGCGCCCTCGGCAGGTACGGTATCAGGGAAAAAAATCTTGTCCTTGATATCGGAAAACGCCTGAAGGATGATCTCGAACGTGACGGCCAATTCAAGGTCAGTATGACCCGTGCGGACGATACTTTTATTTCACTGAAAGAACGGCCGCGTGTAGCTAACCGCGCCAGGGCCGACCTTTTTATCAGTATCCATTCTAATGCATCCAAGAGCCGGAACGCCAAAGGGTTCGAGGTCTATTACCTTTCCGATGCGGCAGACGATAATGCCCGGGCGCTCGAGGCTGCGGAGAACGAGTCGCTTTTATACGATACCGGCTCGACAGCAGGCGCGCCGCCCGATGCGGTTGAGGCGACGCTGTGGGATATGGCCCTTGCCGAAAACCGGGTCGAGTCCCGAGAGCTTGCGGACTATGTTTGCGATGCCTCGAAAGACGGATTATGCACGAAGACACGGGGGAGCAAGTCGGCTAACTTTTATGTCCTGAAAGGGACTCATATGCCTTCTATCCTGATCGAGGTGGGGTTCGTGTCGAACCGCAGCGAGGCGGAGAATTTGAACGACCCGAATTACCGCCAGCGTATCGCGGCCGCGATCGGCGACGGTATACGCGCATACAAGGCGAAGTTTGAGAAAACGGAAGGATTTACAAAAAAAGCGGGTAGCGATTAGCGGATAGCGGTTAGTTGTTGAAAACTTTGCACTAATCGCTACCCGCTATCCGCTAAAGTAACTGGCTATCAACATGCGTTCGAGGTGATAAGAGTGGACAAAAGACCAATCGGTGTTTTCGATTCCGGCGTCGGCGGGCTCACGGTCGTGAAGGCGCTCCTTAAGACGATGCCGCGGGAAGATATTATTTATCTCGGGGATACTGCCCGTGTCCCGTACGGCACGAAGTCGAAAGAGACCGTAACCCGTTTTTCTATCGAATGCATAAGTTTCCTGTCCAAGTTCAATATTAAACTTGCCGTCGTTGCCTGTAATACCGCATCGAGTTGGAGTTTGAATATCCTTACCAAAAAATTCGATGTCCCCATCATCGGCGTGATAAAACCGGGCGTCGAAGAAGCTTGTAGTGTGGACAGTTCTCGCCGCATCGGCGTTATCGGTACCCGTGCGACGGTCACAAGCGGTTCGTACGTGAAGGCGATCAGGAAGATCCGGCCGGGGGCTCGTGTCTATCAGCAGGCGTGCCCGCTTTTTGTGCCGCTTGTCGAGCAGGGGTGGCTCGACGACCCTGTAACGGCCGCTGTCTGCGAGCGTTACCTGAAGGAATTGCGCGATAAACGGATCGATACCCTTATCCTGGGCTGCACGCATTATCCTCTTCTTTCAAAAACCGTTCGCCAGGTATTTCCGTACGATATACGTATCGTTGATTCGTCGTTAAGCGTATCGCGCGCCGTAGAAGCGTTTTTACAAAAAAATAAAAGTTATAACCGGTCAAAGGCCGCCGGGATCCTGGAGGCCTTTGTGACCGATGACCCGAGGTCGTTCAAAAATATCGCGCGTTTTTTTCTTGAACGCCGCCTTAAAGTAACCAGGGTGAACCTCTTATGAAAACCGTATCGGTACGAAGCATTAAAGACCTGGTCGCGCGCTTATGCGTCGAGGCCAACATCATTCTAAGGCCCGACATCGAGGCTGCCTTGAGAACAGGATACCGGCAGGAGGCGAATAAACGCTCGCGGGAAATCCTGGGCATGTTGTTGGAAAATAGCCGTCTGGCCCGGACCAGGAAACTGGCCCTGTGCCAGGATACGGGGATGGCCGTTGTGTACGTCGATGTGGGCCAGGGTGTCCGCCTTACCGGCGGATCGCTTGAACATGCGGTACACCAGGGTGTCCGGGAGGGATATCGAAAGGGATATTTCAGGGAATCGGTCGTTCGCGACCCTTTATCCAGAAAGGGGAAATTATCCGGCGCGCCGGCAGTGGTGCATACCAGCCTTGTCCCCGGCGATAAGGTTACCGTAACGGTATCGCCGAAAGGCTTCGGCAGCGAAAATAAAAGCCGGGTAAAGATGTTCTTGCCGACGGATACTACGGATACTATAAAAAAGTTTATCGTTAAAACGGTTGAAGAGGCCGGCCCCAGCGCCTGTCCGCCGTTTGTTATCGGTGTGGGTATCGGCGGGACTTTTGAGATGGCCTGTTATCTTGCTAAAAAATCCCTGTTGAGACCCGTAACAAAACGGAACCGGAAACCCGGCCTGAAAAAGCTCGAACAAGCTCTTATGCGGGATATCAATAACCTTCATATCGGGCCGATGGGACTGGGCGGGAAGACGACGTGTCTTGGGGTAAATATCCTTGATTATCCGACGCATATAGCGGGTTTGCCGGTTGCGGTCAATATCGGCTGCCACGCGACGCGGTCAGCGACGGGGAACCTATGAACAAAGGAAGATGGAAAATTGCAGACACTGTTCTTTACACCGGGACTCTTTACACTGCCCGCGACCAGGCGCATAAGCGGCTGGTCGAGACCATTCGCGCGGGTAAGAACCCGCCGATCGATCTGGCGGAGGCCGTGATCTATTATGCCGGCCCGACACCGTCGCCCGTAAAAAACATGATAGGCGCGTGCGGCCCGACGACTTCAAGCCGTATGGATGTCTTTACGCCGATACTCCTTGAACACGGCCTGCGCGCCATGGTCGGCAAGGGCGCCCGATCCGAAGAGGTGCGGAAGGCCATAAAAAAATACGGCGCAGTTTATTTCTTAACGATTGCCGGTGCCGGAGCGTATTTGTCGACCAAGATAAAAAGCGCCCGCGTCGTTGCGTATAAAGACCTCGGCGCTGAGGCCATCTACCGCCTCGAGGTCGAGGATTTTCCGCTGATTGTCGGGATCGATGCGCGAGGGAAAAGTATTTATTAAAACTGGAGGGGAAATTGATATGCGAACTGACAAACGAAAAGATAACGAACTGCGGCCGGTAACGATCACCAAAGACTTTATCAAATACGCCGAAGGTTCATGCCTCTTTGAGATCGGCAATACGAAGGTAGTCTGTAC
>JAQURW010000233.1 GCA_028715425.1 Candidatus Omnitrophota bacterium | reverse complement strand
CAGAGCTTATTGAGCACGGCATACCTAAAGAGCTTGTCGATAAATTAACGCCTGAACCTGAAAGGATAACGAAGGACGATGTCGACCGCGCTGGTATCATCTTTGTCGCCGAGGAGCTTCATCGAAAAGATTTATCGCGCCGCTTTCCCGATGCCGCCTCTAAGATATTCCTTTTAAACGAGGCTCTGCCATTTACGCATGAGCGTTACGGCAAGGGCGTTCCTGACGGGTTGGGCGTTTTTGACGGGATAGCCGAGACTTTGCGCGAACACCTCTTGAGGTATATTGTTACGATAAGCGTAAACACGCCTGCTCATGAGCAGGACATGCCGGCTGCCGCCATAAGCCCGAAGGATGCGATACCGCAGGCGCTTATCGGAGCGCATGGGGACGGTTCTGAGCTCGAATATAGACCCGTTCCTCATGCGAATGGAGACCTGTCCCCGGACGATCCGCGGGTGGGAATGCCTGTGACAGTAGCCCATGCCGACGCCGAAAAGATAACCAGGGAGAACCGCAACTACGCCCCGGAAAATGTTCCAGCGAAGACACTTATTTGCCATATCATCACGGATTCAATCGTTCCCATAGGACAGCGGGACATGATACAAGAGTTGGGGCAGTACATGGCCAAACCGGAACATAACTATATCGAGAGAATTGTCCGCTTGAAAAACGATAATCCGGCGGATTTTATGCAAAATCTGCGGAAGATAATAACCGATCAGAAAAAAGACAACGATAGTAAGGAAATCGAATTTTATGTCGCCTGCCCGAGCGTCCAGAACGTCAGGGATATCCTTGGCGATAAGGAACTAGGTGGAGAGTTAAAGGTCAAAGCCCTGGCGTTCGAGCCTGCGAAACCGGGTGTCAACGCAGTCCAGGTCGAGGGTATCATGCTGGCTTTGCGGGCGTTGCGAAAGGGCGTAGACAGCCTTCGATCAGCATATGAGTTCCTTACCGGGGAAAAACTTTCAGATACCCCGGACGATATAGTTGAGTTTGTGAAGAAGATCCTGTTTACCTTACCGCCTGCCAAAATAGACATCAATGAGGTTGGAGACCTGAACAAGGTCATCGAAGAAAACATCAAAACCGCCGCTTAGCTTTTCTTGACAAGAATATCCAATATTGATATACTGATAACTCTAACGTTAAACGTTGGCAGGTTTTTTTTTACCTATATATAATAAGGAGTGCGCGATGAAAAGCGACAAGATCAAAAAGGGGTTGGAACGGGCACCACATAGAGCACTATTATATGCAACGGGCTTATCCACAGCCGATATGTCGAAACCGTTCATCGGCATAGCGTCCAGTTTTACCGACCTTATACCCGGGCATATCGGTATGCGCAGGCTTGAGCGGTTTATCGAGCGTGGCGTTGCGGCGGGCGGCGGGGTGCCGTTCATATTCGGTATCCCCGGTATCTGCGACGGCATTGCCATGGGCCACAGCGGTATGCGGTATTCGCTGGCGTCCAGAGAACTTATTGCCGATATGATCGAGGCGATATGCAGCGCCCATCAGTTGGACGGGCTGGTCTGTCTTACCAATTGCGATAAGATAACGCCCGGCATGATGATGGGGCTTACGCGTTTGAACATCCCGTCAATCGTTGTGACTGCAGGCCCCATGTATTCGGGAAATTATAAAATGAGAAGGCTTTCCTTTGTCAACGATACCTTTGAGGCGGTCGCAAAATGTGCCAAAGGGGACATGACAAAGGAAGAGGTAGCTGACCTTGAAATGTGCGCCTGCCCGGGCTGCGGTTCGTGCCAGGGGTTATATACGGCGAATACGATGTCGTGCTTGACCGAAACATTGGGCATGAGCCTGCCGGGATGTGCGACAGCACTGGCGAATTCGGCTAAAAAAGACCGCATAGCCGAAGAGTCCGGCGAGAAGATCGTTAATCTTGTACGCCGGGGCGTGCAGCCGCGGACTATCCTTAAAAAAGAAGCTTTTGAGAACGCGATACGCATGGATATGGCGCTCGGCGGATCGACCAATACCGTGCTCCATCTCATGGCGATCGCTAAAGAGGCCGGGGTGGATATTTCCCTGGAAACATTTGACCTTTTAAGCAAGGATACGCCGCATATAACGAGCCTGCTTCCGTCGGGTAAATATTTCATGGAAGACCTGGAATATGCCGGCGGCATACCGGCCGTTATGAAGCAGCTGAAGACGAAACTGCATAACGTCCCGACTTTGACCGGCAAGCTGATCCAGCAGATCGCCGCTGAAGCGCCGCTCTATGACGAGGATGTCATACATCCCGTCGATAAACCGGTGCATGCCGAAGGCGGGATATTTGTATTGCGCGGCAATGTCGCGCCTGAAGGAGCCGTTGTCAAACAGTCGGGTATTAATGCGAAGGTGCTTAAGTTTAAGGGTAAGATACGCGCATTCGATTCCGAAGAGTCGGCCATACAGGCGATCATGGCAAAGAAGATCAAAAAAGGTGAATGCGTTACCATCCGTTATGAAGGGCCCCGCGGCGGACCCGGTATGCGTGAGATGCTGGGACCGACATCGGCTATCGTCGGCATGGGGCTGGAAGAGCACTGCGCCCTTATTACCGACGGCCGTTTTTCGGGCGGCACGCGCGGTATCTGTGTCGGCCATATTTCACCTGAAGCTGCTGCCGGCGGTGTGCTGGCAGTTCTCAAGGACGGCGACGATATTGTTATTGATATCGCCGAGCGTACGATTAACGTGAAATTGAACGAACAGGAGATAAAGGATCGGTTGAAACAATGGAAGGCCCCCGAACCTCGGGTGACGAGCGGTTATCTGGCGCGGTATGCGAACATGGTGACTTCGGCGAGCACGGGGGCGGTGTTTGAGATTTAGAATAGGTGGTGTTATGAAGCTTAAAGGCGCTCAAATCTTATTGGAATCCCTCAAAAGAGAGGGTGTGGAAGTCATATTCGGATATCCCGGCGGACAGGTGTTGCCGATATTCGATAAATTATACGATTGCAGCATCAGGTTTATCCTCGTTCGCCATGAACAGGGCGCTGCGCATGCCGCAGACGGTTATGCACGCGCTACCGGAAAGGTCGGGGTATGCCTGGCGACATCAGGCCCCGGCGCGACAAATCTGGTCACCGGTATCGCGACGGCCTTTATGGATTCGGTGCCGATGGTCGCCATTACAGGCCAGGTCAAGACGCATCTTATCGGCAACGACGCGTTCCAGGAGGCCGATATAACCGGTATAACGCGGCCGATAACCAAGCATAATTTTTTAGTGAAAGATATCCGCGAACTTACGCGCACGATAAAAGAGGCTTTTTATATCGCGCGGAGCGGACGTCCGGGGCCGGTAGTTATCGATTTCCCGTCTGATATCCAGATGCATGAGGCCGAGTTCGATTACCCCGAGACCGTCGATATACGAAGCTATAAACCGACATACGAAGGGCACAAGGGCCAGATAAAACGTCTTGCCAAGGCCATCGAGGCCGCTAAACAGCCGATCCTCTACGCCGGCGGCGGCGTGATCATCTCCAATGCATCGGAAGAGCTGACGGCGCTTGCGCGTAAGGCTTCTATTCCGGTCACGACAACGTTGATGGGCATGGGCGCCTTTCCTGACACCGATCCGTTGAGCCTTCACATGTGCGGTATGCACGGCACGGTCTATGCCAACCATGCCATCCAGGATTCGGATCTTTTGATCGCGGTCGGAGCTCGTTTCGATGACCGGGTGACCGGCAAGATAGACGCGT